>DATDDN010000067.1:0-1985 GCA_036523795.1 Gallionellaceae bacterium
ACGCGTTTCATTCCGCCCAGCCTGCTGGACCAGTTCGAGAAGCGAACCTGGCCGGTGGCCGAGACGGCCAATGCCGCCGTCCGCTCGCGCGAAGAAGTGGTCGATCTGCTCGCCAAGATGAAGGCGATGTGGAAGTGAAGCCATGAATGCCGCTCTGGATTTGGTGTTGCAGCACCCCGGCATCTGGCGCGGTGACCAGCTTGCGCAGACGGACGGGGAGACGCTGCCGACCGGATTCGCCGAACTGGATGAACAGTTGCCCGGCGGCGGCTGGGCGCGCGGAGCGCTCACCGAGATCCTGCTGGAGCGCGAAGGCATAGGCGAACTGCGCCTGTTGCTGCCGGCGCTGGCGCGCATCTCTGCGCAAAGCACATGGCAGGCCTGGGTGGCTCCGCCCCATATACCTTATGCCCCGGCGCTGAGCGTCGCCGGAATCGACCTGAGACAGCTGCTGGTGGCACAGCCGCAAACGCCGGCCGATGCCTGGTGGGCGGCCGAACAGGCATTGCGTTCCGGCGCATGCAGCGCCGTGCTGGCATGGCTGAGTGCACCTGACGAGAAACGCATGCGCCGCCTCCAACTCGGGGCGGAGGCAGGCAAAGCCTGGGGTGTGCTGTTCCGTTCCGCGAGTGCTGCGCAGGAACGTTCCACCGCCGCACTGCGCCTGCGTCTGGAAGCGACCGCGAACGGAGTGGCGGTGCATATCCTCAAGCGCCGCGGCGGGCAGGTGAGCAGACCCGTGCTGGTGGATCTGCAGCAAACCAATGGCGTGCGCCGTACACGTCCCTCCGCGCCGTCCCTGTCGATCGTGTCAGCGCTCGGCGCAGCCGGCCGAAGCTGACCGCCACAACACCGCTGTGAGCATCTCCCATGTTGTGGCTGGCCATACATTTCCCTGCGCTCCCCCTGGAGATATTCTCCAGAGGCGGCGCTGCACCCGAACCTCTCGCTGTCATTGAGAAACAGGGCAACCGCTCGCGCGTGAAGGCCTGCAACGAAGCCGCAAGCGAACGCGGGATACAGCCCGGGATGCCGGGGCCTGCAGCCCTGGCCTTGGTGACCGATCTGACCGTGCGCGGCCGCGACTTGGCGGCAGAGCAGGAATCGCTGGCCGGACTCGCCGCCTGGGCGGGGAGCTTCACACCTGCCGTGAGCCTGCAGCCACCGGATGGCTTGCTGATCGAGATCGGCAGTTGCCTGCGCCTTCATCGCGGTTTCAACAATCTGATAGTCCGGATGCGCAGTGGACTGAAGGAGATGGGCTACAGCGCCAGCCTTGCCTGCGCACCGACGCCGCATGCGGCATGGTTGCTGACGCTGGCAGGCCAGGAGCTCGCCATCCGCGATGCGGCAAAACTCGAAAAGGTCATTGGCGGCTTGCCGGTGCGGCTGCTCGATCAATCGCCGGACACCCTGGCCAGTCTGGAAATGCTCGGCGCCCACACCTTGGGCGACTGCCTGCGCCTGCCGCGTGCCGGCATGGCGCGCCGCTTTGGCCAGGGCTTGCTGGATGAAGTGGATCGGGCACTGGGCCGGTTGCCCGAGGCGCGCGAATTCTTCGTGCCGCCGCCCAGTTTCCTGCGCCGGCTGGAATTGCCTGCACTGGTCCACGAAGCGGAGTCGCTGCAGTTCGCCTCGCACCGCCTGCTGCTGGAATTCGCAGGTTACCTCAATCTGTGTCAGGCGGGCGTGCAGGAATTCGAACTGGTGTGCTGCCATGAGGATGTAGCGGATACCGTGTTGAAAGTGGGCTTCGCCCAGCCGACGCGCGCCTTTGACCGCATGCTGCTCCTGCTGCGCGAAACACTGGGCCGCACGCGTTTGGTTGCTCCCGTTCACACCATCAGGCTTCAATCCAGTCTCACCCAGACCATCGAGTTATCCAATCTCGACCTGTTTCAGGAGAAGACAGAGACAGGTGATGGCAACCTGCTGCTGGAATTCGCAGGTTACCTCAATCTGTGTCAGGCGGGCGTGCAGGAATT
>DATDDN010000068.1:0-8042 GCA_036523795.1 Gallionellaceae bacterium
GCGCTGTACCTGAACCTGGTGTCCAGCTTTGCCGCGGTGCTGGGCGGCATCCTCGGCTATTTCACCCTGCACACCGTGCAGTCGTGGATACCGTCGCTGCTGGCACTGGCGGCGGCGAGCATGATCTACGTGGCGGTGGCCGACCTGATCCCCGGTCTGCACAAACGCGCACAGCTGAAGGACACCTTGCAGCAGGTGGTGCTGATCCTGCTGGGCGTGGGCACCGTCGCGCTGATGGGTGCGCTGCTGTCTGAATAGACTTTGTGTCCGCAGATTACGCAGATTGATTCCCGGGTTAATCTGCGGACAACGCTTTTGATTTTAGGTAACAACACATGAGCAAACCAAACAAACCGGCCCCCAACAAACCAGCCAAAGTAGGCTTCGTCTCGCTGGGCTGCCCCAAGGCCACGGTCGATTCCGAGCACATCCTCACCCGCCTGCGTGCCGAGGGTTACCTGATTTCCGGCAGCTACCAGGATTCCGACCTGGTGGTGGTGAACACCTGCGGCTTCATCGACAGCGCCGTGGCCGAATCGCTGGATGCCATCGGCGAGGCCCTGGCCGAGAACGGCAAGGTGATCGTCACCGGCTGCCTGGGCGCCAAGGGCGACGTGGTGCGGCAGGCGCATCCCAAGGTGCTGGCGGTGACCGGCCCGCATGCCACCGACGAGGTGATGCAGGCCGTGCACGCCAGCCTGCCGATGCCGCACGATCCCTATACCGACCTGGTGCCGCCGCAAGGCGTGCGCCTCACGCCCAGGCACTTTGCCTATGTGAAGATTTCCGAGGGCTGCAACCATCGCTGCACCTTCTGCATCATCCCCAGCCTGCGCGGCGACCTGGTCAGCCGCCCGGTGGGCGAGGTGATGCAGGAAGCGCAGAACCTGGTGAATGCCGGCGTGAAAGAACTGCTGGTGATCTCGCAGGACACCAGCGCTTACGGCGTAGACGTGAAATACCGCACCGGCTTCTGGAATGGCCGCCCGCTGAAGACACGCATGACCGAACTGGTACAGGCGATGGGTGAACTGACCGGGCCGGACGGCAGCAGACCGTGGGTGCGCCTGCACTACGTCTATCCCTATCCGCACGTGGATGAAGTGATTCCACTGATGGCCGCGGGCAAGATCCTGCCTTACCTCGACATCCCGTTTCAGCACGCCAATCAGCGCATCCTCAAGCTGATGAAGCGCCCGGGCAACGTCGAGAACGTGCTGGCGCGCATCAGGCAGTGGCGCGAGATCTGCCCGGACATCATCCTGCGCAGCACCTTCATCGTTGGCTTCCCCGGCGAGACGGAAGCCGAATTCGAAGAGCTGCTCGACTTTCTGCGCGAGGCGCAGCTCGACCGCGTTGGTGCCTTCATGTATTCGCCGGTGGAAGGCGCCCAGGCCAACGAGCTGCCCGACCACGTGCCGCCGGAAATCCAGCAGGAGCGCCTAGAGCGCCTGATGGCCCTGCAGTCCGAGATCAGCGCAGAGAAGCTGACGCGCAAGGTGGGCAGGACCATGCAGGTGCTGGTGGACGAAGTGGACGACGACGGCGCCATCGCCCGCAGCGCGGCCGATGCGCCCGAGATCGACGGCCTGGTTTACATCGATGGGGGCCAGGACCTGCAGGTGGGCCAGTTCGTGAACGTGCGCATCACCGATTCGGATGAGCACGATCTGTGGGCGGAGTTGGCCTAGGCAGGAGCAGCACC
Organism: Gallionellaceae bacterium; assembly: GCA_036523795.1. GTDB lineage: Bacteria > Pseudomonadota > Gammaproteobacteria > Burkholderiales > Gallionellaceae > 39-52-133. The sequence continues at coordinate 1,706 of DATDDN010000068.1, forward strand.
CACTGGCAACCTTGGCCAGGATACGGCTACCGACCTGACGGCGCGACCGTCGCGTCATGGCTGAACATGAAGAGGCGCTATGGAAAGTCAGGAATACGAGATGCTGGTGTGGGGCCTGCAGGGCGAGGCGCAGGACCGTCCGGAGGCCTTCCGGGCCAAGGTGATACTGATGAGCCTGATGGCCTATCTGGTCCTCTTCGCCATGCTGGCGCTGCTGTTGCTGGGCCTGCTCTTCATGTTCGTGCTGGCGCATGGCCCGATGATTTTCAAGCTGACGTTCCTGGCTGCGCTCGCCGTCGTGCTGCCCATCATGTGGCTAAGCTTGCGGATGTTCCTGATGCCGCTTCCCGCGCCTGAGGGGCGCGAGATCACAGAGGCCGATGCACCGGCGCTGTTCAAGATGGTGGCCGCCCTGCAGCAGCGCCTGCAGGGCGCACCTGTCCATCACGTGCTGATCACCAACGAGTTCAATGCCGCCATCGCGCAGCGCCCGCGCTTCGGCCTTTTTGGCGGATACCGCAATTACCTGATCCTGGGGCTGCCCATGCTGTACGCCGTGTCGCCCGAAGAGTTGCTGGCCGTGTTGTCCCATGAATACGGCCACCTCGCGGGTGGCCACGGCAAGATGAGCCGCTGGATATACCGCCAGCGCATGACTTTCGATGCGCTGTACTCCCATTCTGATGCAAGGCGCGACAGCAATTTCGTGAATGGCATCCTCGCCGGCATGCTCGATCTGTTCGCCCCCCATTACAACGCCTACACCTTCGTGCTGTCCCGGCAGAATGAGTATGAGGCGGATAACGTGGCGCGCGAGATGGTGGGGGCGGAAACCATGGCGCATGCCCTGACCCGCTTCAGCCTGCTGGCCGACTGGCTGCATGGCAACTTCTGGCCCAAGCTGTATGCCCAGATCACCCAGCACGAAACACCGCCCATCATGCCTTACGCGGCCATGCGCAAACTGCTGTTGATCACCATGGACGAGTGGGCGACCCGGGAACGCTTGAGCGAAGTCTGGAAGGAAGAATCCGGCATCCATGATACCCATCCCTGCCTGAACGAGCGCGTGAGCGCACTGGGGCAGCATGCAACCCTGCCCACCGTGCCCAGGACGACGGCTGCCGACGCCCTGTTCGGCAGGTTTGCACAGGAACTGGTGCGCGAGTTTGACACCAAGTGGTGGAGTGAGGAAAAGAGCAAATGGCAGCAATATTATCGGCGTGCCACGCGCTCGAACGGGCGCATTGCCGAGCTGGAAAGACAGCCTTTCGAGGCACTGAGCACCTCCGATGCGCAGGAGCTGGCGTTGCTGCTGGTCGAATTCCGTTCCGCCAGCGCGGCCAAGGATGTGCTGAAAGCCTTGCTGGACAGGCCGGGCGAGCGCTTCCCCAAGCCGGTATATTTCTACGGACGTGCGCTGCTGGATGAGGGCAATGCCAAGGGGCTGGACTATCTGGAGGAAGCCTACCGATTGTCACCCTCCATGGGAGAGGATTGCGCCCGTGTGGGTTATCAATGGCTGTGCGAAAAGCGGACACAGGAGGCGGCCGAAACATGGCTCGCTCGGTTGAGTGCAGTACAGGGCGAGGCGGGCAACTGAACGCGGCATGATGACGGCGTGTGCATGGTGCGGCATGCGGGCAGGTGTGAGTCAACGACAAGGGGAGGCAAATGGGCAAGTATCAGATTGACATGGAAGTGCGCGATTACGAATGCGACATGGCGGACGGGGTGAACAATTCCGTGTACATGAGCTATCTCGAACACGCACGTCACAAATACCTCGCCTCGATCGGCATCAACTTCGCCGAATTCGCCCGCAAGAAAATCGGCCTCATCGTCATCCGTGCCGAGCTGGATTTCAAGCTCTCACTGATGAGCGGCGACGAATTCACCGTCTCCGTCGAAATGGAACGCGTGTCCAAACTGCGCTTTGCCTTCAACCAGGAAATCCATCGCAAGAAGGACGGCAAGCTGGTGCTGGCCGGCAAGATCTTCGGCACCGCCGTGGGCGAGAATGGCAGGCCGACCATGCCGGAGGAGATTGAGAGGATTGTGGGCGAGGTTGCTGCGACGGCAGCATAATCCTTTAGAGCATGGTCTGCGCGTCTGCCCATTAGTGCCCAATTCTCTGGTGACGCTATGAAAGAGATCCTGAAGAGAGTAGCTCCGTTCATTCGCGCGCTAGGTTTTCGCGGTTCTGGCCAGAACTACCGAAAGGCTGAAGGCGACTTCATCTTCGTGATCAACTTCCAGGGCAGCCGGTGGGGAGAAAACTTCTACATCAATCTGGGAGCCCAGCCCGTCTTCATCCCGGCCGAGGGAGATGCCAACCTGGACAAGCTCAAGGAGTATGAGTGCATGCTGCGACGCAGAGTCGGCACGGAGTGGCCTTGGGAAATGTCCGATGGACTCTTTGCTTCGCTAAAGGAAGAGCTTTTATCGGCGCAGGCTGAATTCTTTGGACGGGCGCAGACCTTGAGAAGCGCGCTTGCCATCTATTCGCCAGATGAGCTACTGCGGAAATTCAGTGCTGGCACCACAGAAGCACGCGCGACACTTCATCTAGCCCGGGCCGCGACCAAGCTCGGTCACATGGAGACAGCACGCAAGCTCGTGGATCGTGGTCTTGAACTCGCTGGTGACCGCGCGACCATTTTGCAGGCAGAACTCACACGGGTTCTGGAACAAAGTGGCACGGGGGCTGCTCACGACGGGGCTACGCCGCAATGCTGATCGGCAGCATCGTTGAATGTCCGCTTTCAGCAAAAAATAATCGATGTGAATTGACAGTAACGGGCACAGCTGAGCCAGGTAAGAATACCTATACATTCACGCAGCTTGCGAATAGGTAATGACCGTTCTTATACTGCGCGAGTTGTCCCAGAAACTGACTTTGGACACCTCATTAATTCTAAGAATACGGGCCGTTGCGTCCGTCTAATCTCTGTTAGCGAGCCTATGGAAAAGTACGAGCGCGACATCCTTCAGCACATCGAAGAGCATGGTTGCAGCGTTACCTCAGTGTTCGACCCGAAGGAAGTAGAGCCACGGTTTTCGTACTCCATCGGAATCGCCAGGTCATCCGGTGCCCCAGAACTCATCATCGTCGGCCTCAGCTCCAAGCTGTCGCACTGGATGGTCAATGAGTACAACCGCAGGGTGCGATCTGGTGAGCAGTTTGTCCCCGGAGTGCTCTACTTGGGCTTCCTTGATGGCTTCGCGGTTCAATTTGGCCACGTCGCACGTGAGCACCGGGCTGAGTACATGCGTTCCGCCTGCTGGCTGCATGGCGGTTCCGGGTTCGAGGCGCTACAGCTGATCTGGCCCAATACATCAGGAATTTGGCCATGGGACGAGGAGGCCTCGGACTGGTTCCGTGCTAACCAGCCCTTGCTTGCGTCTGGAGATTTACATCGTTGAATGTCCATTATCGGCAACTCACGCAGTAGGCACAGCTGAATCAGGTAAGGATGCCTATACATTCAGGCAGCTTGCGCATGGGTAATGACCGTTCCTATACTGCCCTAGTTGCCCCATGAATAGACAGAAGAATTTGTGATGTAGTTGATGTAACAATCGGTTATCAGAAACCAAAATAATACCCGTAGTGCCATTTCCCACCATAAGGACTCACAAGTTATGCGTTGCTTTAATCATCCTGAAAAAGAAGCGGTTGGTATCTGCAAGGCCTGTCAAAGAGGTCTTTGTTCTGAGTGTGCTACAGATTTGGGGCATGGGCTAGCCTGCAAGAATAAGCATGAAGAACGGGTAAATATTCTCGAAACGATCATCAATCAAAGTGCAAAAATTTATGCGGTAACCCCAAAAACCAGGAATGCCGCTCCTCTGTTTTACGGCTTTATGGGCCTTGTTTTCGCAGGTTTTGGCTTATTGAAAGGGAATGGAGTTACAGACTTCTTATTTGTCATGGGTGCAGGTTTTATCACTTTCGCCATCTACATTTACGTCTATAACAAGAAGGCCTATGCGTCCAAGTCCTAACTCCATATCAGTCGGCTTGTGCTGGGTCAGCGGCAATATGAGGGATGAGTACTTTGTCCCAGGTGCTGACGTTTTCGAGCGTCAGCTTTGCGGCAGTATGAATTGAGACGCAAACTTCCGCAGCCCAAAGAAGAAAATTTCTCCTGTCCGTTTTATTGATGCATATGCGGATGTATTGGATAGAGGGTGCCCTAACGAGTCAATTGGTTATTGAGAGTATGTGTGCTTCCCTAATTTTAATAACACGGGCCGGTAGGTCCGCCTAATAACTGTTGCGGCAACGAGTATGAGCGAGATACCTGAGTTTGCTGTGGCCGTCTCCACTTGCCGCCAATTTCTCGCGGAGCAGGGATATGCTGGCGAGCTATTGTGGGTATTTCGCGATGATCTATGGGTTCGCGGGCAAAATAATGTGGTGATGCGGTTGCCTCTGCCCGCCGAGAACGCTTCACTGGCGGAAAAAATTTATGGTGAGGGGCGTGAGCGGGGGCTTGTTAAGATAGAAGCTGTAACTGTGGCTGGCGGCCACGTGGCTGCGACAGTGTGGTTTCCAAAGTTTCCGGAGGAAGCGCTGCAGGGTTGGTCGCAGGGGCTGAAGCTGTCTATTCGTCAACCTCTCCCAATCGCTAAAGTCGTTGGTTGCTTCAGGTGGCGCATGATCAAGTGTCTGGCCGGTTACCAAAGGTATCAGCGTTATGAATGCTCCATCGGCTCGCGACACTGGGCCGCCTCATAACAACGCCATCGAGTTGGACCGCCAAACGCTACGCTGCGCTCCGCTTTCGGCGGCCACTCATGGCGAACGTTAAATGACTGGTTTTGGGGAATTAACTTACGATGCGGACAGTGTGGGCTAACAAAAAGTGAGTTTAAAATAAATGCGAGTTCTTCTATTATTGTTTGCGCTCTTTCCCGGCCTTGCATTTGCTGCCGATGATTTGAAGCAGCAGATATACCCATGTGCACTTGATAATGCGGCTCGTAAGATCGAGTTTGACAAAGGGGTGCTGTTCATCTGCTATTTTGGAAATAATCCGACAACCAAAACTGATGGATGGATATCGGTTGCTGGCGTCGCTTTTTTTAGACTCCCTCCCAATGCGAAAGTTAAGCCGGAATTCCTTATGCAAGCCGATGAATTTGGCTTCAATGTCGATTATCGCTTTTTAAATGACCGACTTGAAATTACCTCATATTTTGATGCTTACCCAGACTTTGATGCAGTACCATTTTTTGTTGAAACGATAAACGTAAATCAAATTCCGGCCAAGCATGAGAGACGGCTGATTTATAAACCAGCACACATTTCAAAAGAAGAAATGGTAAAAGCGCTTGCTTTTCTAAAAATTGACGAAAGAAAATACCGCAAACTGTATCAGTTTAAATATGGCGCTACCAAGTTATACGAACAGATGTTCATATTGAGAGACTATGCTTTTATTGACCCTCTGAGTATGGGTAGGGAACTCAAGAAAATGGAGAATTATTGGTGGCAAGACGGTGAGGTCGCTGAGGTGTTTGATTCTATCCAGCATGACGTTCTGCAAATTTCAGAAATTCGGTCTGAAAATTTGAATTAATTTAAGACGTAAATTAAATGGCAAAGCCGAGTTGAATTTCCGCAACAAATAATAGTGGACGTACAACGATATTCCGGCAATAACGTTTAACGGTTAGGCAAAGCACAACATACTGAAACACTTCGAATATGTGCGCTTCCCTAATTTTAATGATACGGACCCCGAGGTCCGTCTAATAACTGTTAGAGCGACCGGAGACGGTCCGACATCATGGAAGCTGCAAACATATTTGCTCATATTGAGGCGACGATAGGGAGCGGAGCTGAGCCGGTGGCTGGAATGGGTGTCATCATCGACTTCTGCCAGTCGCGTGCTCCTGAAGCGGATTGGCAGCGTATTCGAGCTTTGCCGTTTGAGGCAGATCTTCTCCGACTCGATGCATGGCTGACCAGTGTCCTGGTGACCGAATCACCTCCTGCCGCCATCGACGGCCTGTGGTTCGGTTTGTTCGAGCCCGTACGCGACGATGGAGAAGAGTCGATGGACATATACATCTGCGGCTCTGATCATTACGATCCTGATGAGGACTGGCACGATTGGGCCTGCAACCCCGTCTACTGGCCTGCCCGGCGTTACGCAAACTCTCAGGTGCTTCACGGGATCAAGGCCGCAGCGAGGCTAAAGCCGGAGCTTCCATATGACCTCTCCGATTACGCGTTGAGCCTCGCGTACTCCAGTCTTTTCGTTGCGTCCTTCGCCCGTCGCAACGCGAAGCTCCTGCTGAACGGCGCCTCATCGCGCGCGCTCGT
>DATDDN010000069.1:0-4330 GCA_036523795.1 Gallionellaceae bacterium
ACCTCCAGGCCCAGGTTGTGTGCCAGCGCAATGGTGGCTGAACAGATGGCCGCATCGCTGCGGTCGGTCTCAATGTCCTTCACGAAAGAGCGGTCCAGCTTGAGCGTATTTATGGGGAAACGCTTGAGATAGCCCATGGACGAATACCCCGTACCGAAGTCGTCAATGGCCAGCCTGATGCCGAGGCTGTGCAGCATGCGCATGGTCTCGATGGTTTCCTGGGGGTTGTCCATGGCCATGCTTTCCGTGATTTCGAATTCCACCTGTGCCGGTCCGACATTTTCGGCCACCACAATGGCAGAGACCACCTGCGCCAGATTCTTCTGGTGGAATTGCCGTGCCGAGAGGTTGATGGACATCTGCAGCGTGGTCAATCCCGCTTTCTGCCACTGGTGCAGCTGGTGGCAGGCGGTGCGCATCACCCATTCGCCCAGCGGAATCATCAGGCCGGTTTCCTCGGCAATCGTGATGAACATGGTGGGGGAGATCAGGCCCTTGCTCGGATGCTGCCAGCGCACCAGCGCTTCCACACCGCAGACCTGGCCGCTGCGGACGTCGATCTTGGGCTGGTAGTGCAGCACAAACTCGTTGTGCTCAAGTGCGCTGCGCATGTCGTTTTCCAGCTCCAGCCGCTCCCGTGATGCCTGGTTCATGGCGGCCTCGAAGAACTGGTAATTGTTGCGGCCTCTGGATTTGGCGTGATACATCGCCATGTCGGCATTTTTCATGACCTTGTCGACGGAGTCGCCGTCTGCCGGATAGATCGCGATGCCTATGCTCGGGCTGGAGTGCAGCTTGTTGCCTTCAATGGAATAGGGCTGGCTGAGCATGCGCAGGATCTTGTCGGCCATCTGGAACACGGGGTCGGTGCTTTCCAGTTCCGACAGGCCGATCACGAATTCGTCACCGCCCAGGCGCGCCACGATGTCGCTGTTGCGCACACAGCTGCGCAGGCGATGCGCCACCTGGATCAGCAGCTGGTCGCCAATGTGGTGGCCGAGGGTGTCATTGATCAGTTTGAAGCGATCCAGGTCGATGAACATGACGGCCACTTTTTCGCTGTTGCGCCGGGCCGCGGCAAAGGACTGGATCAGCCGTTCAGTGAGGGTGAAGCGATTGGGCAGGTCGGTCAGCGGGTCGTGATGGGCGAGGTGGCTGATCTTGTCCGCTGCCGCCTTGTGCTCCGAGATGTCGGCGAAGCTGGCGATGTAGTTGGTGATCGTGCCATGCTGGTCGCGCACCACGCTGATCGACAGCCACTTGGGATAGACCTGCCCATCCTTGCGCTTGTCCCACATCTCGCCTCGCCAGTAGCCTTTGCTGCGCAAATCGCTCCACATGCGCTCATACACGGCCTTGTCCGTCTTGCCCGATGCCAGCACACTGGGGTTCTTGCCCAGCACTTCCTCCTGGCTGTAGCCGGTGAGCTGCTGGAAGGCGCGGTTGGTGGCGATGATGGCATTGCTGGCATCGGTGATGAGGATGGCCTCACCGCTGTGTTCAAACACGGAAGCGTACAGGGTGAGCGCCTCTTCCACCCGCTTGCGCTCGCTGATGTTGCGGTTGATCTCCATGATGGCGACAGGCTGCCCCTCCTTGTCGCGCTTGACCGCCCAGCGGCTGGCAACCGTGATGGAGCGCCCGTCACGGGTAATATGTTCGAGTTCGCCTTCCCAGCGGCCATCGCGAAACAGCCGGTATTCGATATCGGCCTGGGATTGCGGAAAGCGGGTGCGCAGCAGCTGATGGATCTTCTGTCCGCTCACGTCGTCAGCCGACCAGCCGTAGGTGGCGGTGGCACCGTGATTCCAGAACAGTATGTGGCAGTCGAGGTCGCGCACGATGATGGCATCCTGGGCTAGATCGAGCAGCGAAGCCTGCTCCTGCAGGCGCGCTTTCGCCAGCTGCATGTCCGCAACCAGCTGCTGCAGTTGCAGATTGGCCCGCTGCAATTCGGCGGTACGGTCCGCCACACGCTGCTCCAGGGTGCGCTGCGCCACGCTGAGGGCGTCGGTCATGCGATTGAATGCGGCGCCCAACCTGCCCAGCTCGTCGTGCCTGTACTTCTGGTTGCGCAGGGTCAGGTCCCCCATTGAAATGCGCTCCGCGGCATTGGTCAGAGCCCTGATGGGGCGCGTCAGGCGCCGCCCGAGGACATAGGCCATCAAGCCGGAGGTCGCCAGGAACAGCAGCAAGGCCAGGTAGGTGAGATGGCGCAGGCGTGTCGTCGGGGCCAGCGCTTCGTCGCTGTCGATCTTGACCACCATGCCCCAGCGCAAGGCCGGCAGATAGCGCCAGGCCGCGACGCATTCAATGCCGGCATAGTCCCTGATCATGCCGCGCTCGTGGCCGCCAGCCAGTGCCTGCTGCATGGGCAGCGCAGCCTTGCGCATCGGTACACGGTACTTGAACGGCGCATCCGCAATATGTTTCAAGGGGGCTGCGTAATACACGTCGTCGCCATCTTTCTGTGCCAGCACGGTCTCGCCGGATTCCCCCAGGCCCACGCGATCGGATACCACCGTTTCCAGCCTGCTGATATCCATCTGCAACACCAGTGCGCCGATCATGGCCTCGTCGCGCAGGATCGGCGCCACCACGAAGGCGGCGGCACGATCGCCGGAAGGGGCATACTGATCGAAGCGCGTCATGCTCGTCTGCAGGGTCTGCTCGCTCAGGCGGAAGCCCCGGGCAAGCTGGGTGTCGCGGTAGGGACCATCTCTGAGATTGGTGCCGCGATCCGCCTCGTGGGCGAGGGTGAACACGACGTCCCCGCCTGCATCGACCAGCAACAGGTCGTAGTAGTCCAGTACTTCGGCGAAGTTTTCCTGCAGGTCGGCGCGGAACCGGCGATCGAGTGCGGCGTAACTGGCTGATTGCAGCCCGCCGCTGTGGAATGCCAGGGACAGTTCCTGGATAGCGCGCCCAATGCGCTGTTTTTGTCCAATCCTTCCGACTTCGGCGATACGCTCTGACATGTAGCTGTCGATCTGGCTGGATTTCTTGTCGGCGATCGTGGACAGATTGTCGAGCACGGTCTTCTGCAGGGAACGCTCGAATTCATGCTGATAGAAGAACGCCAGGCCGGACAGGGGGACGACCGCCACCAGAAAATAGCTGGTAAACAGGCGCGCTGCGATCGGCATGCCCTTCATGGCCTGCCTCTGCCCAGGCGGGCCTGCAGGGTGCGCCATTCAGCCGGCGTCCTGTAATCCGGGAAAGGAGTGGGCTGCACGAGTTCGTTGGAGCTCCACACCAGATCGAACTGGAAATCCCGGCGCGCGCGGCCGATGTTGACGGGCTGCCACAGATGGCGGGTGGCACGGTCCACCGCGGCAATGCCGAAGGGCGAGGCGCAGCTCTGTTGCTGCATGGCGATGTTCACCGACTGCGGGCTGTCGGTGCCGGCATCACGCACTGCCTGTGCCCACAGCTGCACCGCAGTGTACGCGGTGGCCGCCGGGGCGCCGGTCAGTTGCTGCTGCCCGTAACGGGCTCGCATGGCCGCCACAAAGCGCTGGTTGGCGGGGAGTTGCATGCTCTGGAAATAGTTCCATACCGCATAGTGATTGGGGTGGAATGATTCGGCGCCGATGAGCTGTAATCCCGCCTCGGCCAGGCTGAAGGAGACGACCGGAATCGTGTCCAGCCCGGCCGCATGCAGTGCACGGAAGAGGTGGGCATTGCTGTCGCCGCTGACCGTGTTGAAGATCACGTCCGGATGCAGCCGGCGCAATTCGCTTGCGATGGCGCCAAAATCCTGCGCCGCAAGCGGCTGGTAACGTTCTGCCACTACCACGCCGCGGTTGGCCTTGACGATGTCGCGGATGATCAGGTTGGCGGTGCGCGGATAGATGTAATCGGAGCCCACCAGATAGGCGCGCTTGCCCAGATGATCCAGCGCCCAGCGCGTGCCGGGAATGATCTGCTGATTGGGTACGGCGCCGAGGTAATACAGGTTGGGCGATTGTTCCAGGCCCTCGTACTGCAGGGGATAGAACATCAGGTGGCGGTGTTGCTCGACCACCGGCTTGACTGCCTTGCGGCAGGAGGAGGTCCAGCAGGCGAACAGGGCGCTGACGTGATCCTCCGCAATCAATCGCTCGGCCTCGCGTGCAAACTGCGCATCATCCGAGCGCCCGTCGGCCAGGTCAATTTCTACTGGACGGCCGAGCAGGCCACCATTCGCATTCAGTTCTTCCACGGCGAGGCGGACGGCGTCCACGATGGGACGTTCGTTGTCCGCCATGGTGCCGGTGAGGGAGTGCAGCACGCCGATGCGGATGGGGGCGGGAGGAGGCCGCAAGCAGAATGCCAGCGTGGCTGCAGC
>DATDDN010000070.1:0-20710 GCA_036523795.1 Gallionellaceae bacterium
GCTAAGCGAGGAAGAGGATCTTGGCGAAGGCGCCGGCCAGGACGATGTCAGCGCAGCCGCTGATAACGAACTGGTCAAGCTGGTCAACAAGATCATCATCGACGCCTACAAGATGGGGGCCTCCGATATTCATATCGAGCCCGGTCCCGGCAAGGCCAAGACACAGATTCGTCTGCGCAAGGACGGTTCGCTGATGAACTACATCGAGGTGCCCTCCACCTATCGCAACGCCCTGGTGACCCGCCTCAAGATCATGTGCGACCTCGATATCTCCGAGAAGCGCAAGCCGCAGGACGGCAAGATCAAATTTAAGAAATTCGGCCCGCTGGATATCGAGCTGCGTGTGGCTACATTGCCTTCACAAGGTGGCGTGGAAGACGTGGTGATGCGTATCCTGGCTTCAGGCGAACCGATTCCGCTCGACAACATGGGGTTCTCGCAGCGCAATCTTGAGCTGGTCAAGCAGACCGTGGCCAAGCCCTATGGTCTGTTCTTCGTGTGCGGCCCGACCGGTTCCGGTAAAACGACTACGCTGCACTCCATTCTCAAGCACATCAACACGCCGGACACCAAAATCTGGACCGCAGAGGACCCGGTGGAGATCACGCAGAAAGGCCTGCGCCAGGTGCAGATCAACAAGAAGGCGGGCTTGGATTTTGCCACCATCATGCGCGCCTTCCTGCGTGCCGATCCGGACGTGATCATGGTGGGTGAGATGCGCGACAAGGAAACCGTGTCCACCGGCATTGAGGCTTCGCTGACGGGTCACTTGGTGTTCGCCACCCTGCACACCAACAGCGCGCCGGAATCCATCATCCGTCTGCTCGACATGGGCATGGACCCGTTCAACTTTGCCGATGCGCTGCTTGGCATTCTGGCGCAACGTCTGGCCAAGCGTCTGTGCAAGGACTGCAAGAAGCCGCATATTGCCTCCCCGGATGAAATCAAGTCCTTGCTGACGGAGTATGCCGAGGAGCTGAAGAATACCGAGAGCTGGAAGCGCGACCCCAATGCCGCGATGCAGGCCTTGTATACCGACTGGGTGCGCCTGTTTGGCGATGACAAGCGCCAGCTGACCCTGTACGAAAAAGTGGGCTGCGAGAAATGCTCCGGCACCGGCTATCGCGGCCGCGTGGGTTTGCACGAATTGCTGATCGGCACCGATCCGATCAAGAAGGCGATTCAAACCCATGCTCGCGTGGCCGAGCTGTTTGCCATCGCGCTGGATGAAGGCATGCGCACCCTGAAGCAGGACGGCATGGAGAAAGTGCTGGCCGGCGTCACCGACATGCACCAGGTGCGTGCCGTGTGCATCAAGTAGCGACTCGCCGGCGCGCGTGGAGAACGGTCTAATGTCGGATCACGAAGACTTGTTGAACAGCCAGGAAGAGCTGAACGCCATTGGCATTGCCCTGTCCAGCGAACGCGACATCAATCGCCTGCTGGAAACCATCCTGGTTGCCGCCATGCGCATCACCAACGCCGATGCTGGCACGCTCTACCTGCTCGACTCGGACCGGCACGAGTTGACCTTCGAAATCATGCGCACCAATTCCCTGGGTACGGCGCTTGGCGGCACCACCGGCAAGCCCATTCCGGCTTCGGTGTTCCCCATTCAGCTGTACAAGGAGGGGGGGGCCAACCACAGCATGGTGGTGGCGCACGCGGCCTTGAGTGGCAAGACAGTGAATATTCCCGATGCCTACGAGGCAGAAGGGTTCGACTTTAGCGGCACCAAGGGCTTCGACAAGAAGAACGGTTATCGCTCGACCTCATTCCTGGCTGTGCCCATGCGCAACCACGAAAACGAGATCATCGGCGTGCTGCAACTGATCAATGCGCAAGACCTGCGCACCGGCTCCATCATCGCCTTTTCCGCAGACCAGCAGCGTCTGCTGGAATCGCTCTCGTCGCAAGCGGCCATTGCCTTGACCAATCGCCGCCTGATCCAGCAGATGGAAGAGCTGTTCGAATCTTTCGTGACCCTGATCAACACCGCCATCGACGACAAGTCGCCTTATACCGGTGGCCACTGTGAACGGGTGCCGGTGCTCACCATGATGCTGGCCGAGGCGGTCAATCGCACTACGGATGGGCCGCTCAAGGATTTCGAGATGTCCGAGCGTGACCGCTATGAGCTCAAGATCGCCGGCCTGCTGCACGATTGCGGCAAGATCACTACCCCCGTGCATGTGGTGGACAAGTCGACCAAGCTGGAGACCATCTTTGATCGCATTCACCTGATCGATACCCGATTCGAGGTGCTCAAGCGTGACGCCGAAATTGCCATGCTGCGCGCCCAGCAAAGCCTCACCCTTTCCGTTACGAACCAGGCTGCGGGGGGCGGCACGGCGGATGAGCGCCGGGCGGCGCTGCAGGCCGATTACGAGGCGCGTATCAGACAGCTGGATGACGACTGCGCCTTTCTGCATCACTGCAATATCGGTTCGGAGAAAATGGACGATGCCGACCAGGAGCGTGTGCGCCGCATTGCCGCATACCAGTGGCGCAACGAGCAAGGGGTGCAGGCAGATTTCCTCACTGCCGATGAGGTGAGCAACCTCAACATACGTGCGGGCACCCTGAACGACGCGGAGCGGCAAGTCATCAACCACCATATCGATGTCACCATCAAGATGCTGGAGTCGCTGCCGTGGCCGCGCCACCTGCGGCGCGTGCCGGAATATGCCGGCGGCCACCATGAGCGCATGGACGGCAAGGGCTACCCAAGGGGGCTGCGGCGCGAGCAGATGTCCGTGCAGGCCCGCGTGATGGGCATTGCCGACATCTTTGAGGCGCTTACCGCCAAGGACAGACCCTACAAGCGCGGCAAGACCCTGACCGAGTCGCTGTTCATACTCGGCAAGTTCAAGCAAGACGGACATATCGATCCGGACCTGTTCGACGTGTTTGTACGCGAAAAAGTGTATCTGGAGTACGCCCGCCAGTTTCTGGATGCTGAACAGATTGATGACGTAGATGTGACCCGGATCCCCGGTTGCCCGCAATGAAGGTGACGTAAATTGTCAGTCCGGCTGACGCAATGCGCGCGCGGGATGGGGATTGCGTAGCGGCAATTGACTGGCGTACACTGCGCGAGGCAGTAAATACAAGGGGCGCTGGTATTTGAAGATCGCTGGCACGTATCCTGCTTTAATCGAAATACACAGGCCTAGGGCAAAGCACCGCTTGGTCTGCGGCTACAAATGTGTATGACCTTCAACCTCAGAGGAGTATTAAGATGAAGAAAATTCAACAAGGCTTTACCCTGATCGAATTGATGATCGTGGTGGCCATTATCGGTATTCTGGCTGCAGTGGCGATCCCTGCTTACCAGGACTACATCGTGAAAGCCAAATTGTCCAAAGTGGTATCCACGCTGGATCCGGTCAAGACTGCGATCGCCATGTATTTCCAGGAAATCGGCAGTTTCCCTGTTGCTGCAGCCGGTGACCTTGTGGGCGGTGGTGGCAATACTCCTGGCGCTACCACAACACCTGGCACATTCTGGAGTTCGCTGGGTTTCGGCGCGTTCCCGTCATTGCCCAATGAAGTGTATTCTATGGGTGTGCACAATGGCGCTTCCACCAACATTGCCTTGATTCTGACTCTGAACAACGTCAAGCAGGGCACCATTGACGGAAACTGGATTTCTGTCTCGCCGATTCCGAATATTAAGCCGACGAGTGCGACTGCTTCGACCTTGGCGGCGGAAACAATCCAGGGCCAGTCTGCTATCAGCTGGAACTATGGTTGCCAACAGGGTTCTGCCGCTCTGCCGGTACCAGCAGGCAGCATTGCACCTACCTCGGTTGATGCGGTAGTGAAGAACTTCTTCAAGAACGGTACGATTTCTCTGAGTTGCTGATTCAGCCGTATGAAGTATCCAAACCCCTCTACGGAGGGGTTTTTTTTTGGTGAGGTAAGAATGTCATTTCGCACAAAGCTGTTGAACTATTTCCGGAGCCGAGATCGTGCCTGGGTGTTGTCGCTGTTTGCGGCCGCAGCCCTGCTGTATTTGCCATTTCTGAGCAGCCCGTTTGTATTTGACGACCTGAATCTATTCGCGGGTAATGTCGCCACGTTATACGGTCACTCGTGGTTTCATTTTGACCTGCGCTGGCTGCCTTATGCCAGTCTAGGCTGGACAACCTTGTTGTTTAGCGATGTAGTGACCCACTTTTTTCATCTGGGCAATCTGCTGTTGCATGCAGCCAATGTAATCCTGCTGTTCTACTTGCTGCGCCATCTGCTGGCTGCAGGCGCGTCAGAGCAGCGTGCGCCGCTTCATGCATTGGGAGCCTGGTTCGGTGCGCTGGTTTTTGCCGTGCACCCGGTTGCCGTCTATGCCGTGGGTTATGTGGTGCAGCGCAGCATTCTGATGGCGACACTGTTTGCATTGCTCATGCAACTCGCCTACTTGCGCGGCCTGCTCACTGGCAAGCTGCGCTGGCTGGCATTGGCTGCCCTTGCGTATTTTCTGGCGGTATTCTCCAAAGAGCACAGCGTGATGATGCCCGCAGTGCTCGTGGCCATGACCATTCTGTTGCGCGACAGGATGAAGGTTGGGATGCGCACGTTGCTGTTGACTTGGTGCGCGTTCGCTGCAATTGGCTTGCTGGTCATCTTGCGCCAGCAGGGCGTTTTCGGCACACCCTATGAGCCCATGGCCAATGCCTTGTTTGAGCAGCAAGGAATTGTCGAGAGCACCCCGGTGTTGTATCTGCTGAGCGTGCTGACCCAGGCCGGGCTGTTCTTCAAATACCTGTTGCTGTGGTTGTTGCCCAATCCTGCATGGATGTCCATCGACATGCGCGAACCGTTTGTATCCTCAATGACAGATTGGGTCGGTTGGCTGGGCGGCGCCGGCTTTGTCCTGTACGGATATGTCGGCATCAAACTGCTACTGCGGGGCGGTGTGCGCGGACTGATTGGCTGGGCCTTGCTTTACCCTTGGCTGCAGTTCGCCCTGGAATTTTCCAGCATCCGCGTACAAGAGCCATTTGTGTTGTATCGCAGCTATTTGTGGATGCCAGGTTTGCTGTTGCTGCTGCCCTTGCTGTCGCTGCGCTGGCCAAGCCGGCGTACGTGGGCAACAGTGGTGGTTGTTCTGGCGTTGCTGGTGCCGGCTGCAGTCAACCGGGAATGGGTGATGGCTGATAATTACCGCTTGTGGAATGATGCGGCCAGACTGTTGCCGAATGAGCGGGTGGCTGGCGCAGACCGCATCTATTTCAACCTGGGTCAGGCCAAGGCTGGGTTAGGCAGGCACGAGGAGGCCATTACGGACTTCCAGCGAGTGCTGGCAGTCAGTCCACAGTACGTGCAGGTGCATTTTGAGCTGGGCTGGCAGTATGGAATATTGAAACGTTATGACGATGCATTGAGCCAGTTTGACGCTGCCATCGCACAAGACCCGAGCTACGCCAATGCCTATTTTGGCAAGGCCATGGTCATGAAAATGCTCCATAACAATAAACAGGCGGCGGAGCTGATGAACAAGAGCTGTGAGCTAAAGCATGAAATAGCGTGTCTGATCGTAAAGGGCTATGTTCAGCGATAAGCGGGCGCCTAGTGTTTCTTGCTGCGCGCTTCCTCGATTTCGCGGAACTGCTTGAGCTCGATATCAATCGTCGATAGCTCATGGAAATCGTTGCCGGCCTGCTTGGCTATCTCCAGCTGTTCGATGGCGCCACGCAGGTTGCCGTGCAGGATGTAGTTGTAGGCGAGGGCGTGGTGTTCTTCCTGATGACGCCCGAGTGAGGCGTAGGCGCGTGCCTGCAAATCATATAGCCGGGCGTCGTTTGGGTAGGCCTGGATCTGCTGGTTGAGCAGGGTCAGCGCATCGTTGTAGCGCTGACCCTGCAGCAGCACGTCGGCGTAGTCGTAGGTCAGTGCGCGGTGATGGGGGTAGTTCTGCGTGGCGGTGCGGTAGTAGGCGGCAAGGTTGGGTTCCTGGATGGCCCCGGCGCGGCGCAGCTGGCCGCCCAGGGTGGTAATCATCGGATTGGGCGGCGCCTGTTTGCGCAGCACGGCGAATTCCTGTGCGGCCCGCTCCAGCTGGCGATCCTGCAGCAGGGCCATGACTAGCCCGTAGCGCTGCGCTACCGGGTTGCCAAATTTCTGCGGGCCCAGTGCGCCGCTGAAGTAGGCGATGGCTTCCTGCGGTGACTTCTGCGTTGCCTGCAGCTTGGCGCGTACCAGCTGGAAACTGAGGCTGTCCGGCACCAGGTGCGCCTGCATCTGCTGCACGCGATTGGCCATGTCAGCGATACGATCATTGGTGAGGGGATGCGTGCGCAGATATGGCGGGATGTTGCCCTCCAGCAGGCGCGTGGCCTTTTGCATGCGCTCGAAGAACTCCGGCATGGCGCGTACGTCGAACCCGGACTTCTTGAGGATGCCCAAGCCGATACGGTCGGCTTCCTGCTCATGGTTGCGGGTGAAATTGAGCTGGCGCTGGATGGCTCCCGCCTGCGCGCCCATGACGCCGGCCATGGCTGCGTCCGGATTGCTGCGCGAGGCAAGGATGGCGGCGGCGATCATGGCGAGCGACGCCAGCGAATCGAATTTCTGCCCGGAGATCATGCGTGCCAGATGGTGCTGGGTGACGTGGGCGATCTCGTGGCTGAGCACCGACGCCAGCTCGGATTCACTCCGGGTGGTGAGGATCAGTCCGGTGTTTACGCCGATGAATCCGCCGGGCAGCGCAAACGCGTTGATGGCATTGTCGTTGATGGCAAAGAACTCAAAGTCCAGGCCGGGTTCGCTGCTGTTGGAGGCCAGTTGCCCGCCTAGCTGGTTGAGGTAGTCGGCCACCTCGGCATCGTCCAGATAGCTCTTGTCGGCGCGAATCTGCAGCATGCTCTGCTCGCCGATCTGGTGCTCCTGCTGTGGCGACAGGGCTTCCTGCGAAATATCGCCGAGATCGGGCAAGCCTTCGGCGCGGCAGGTCAGGACAGTGACACACAGGGCGAGCAGCAGGATTTTCTTCATGGCTACTATGATAACCGCTTTGGTCAAGAGTTCACATGCGGCGCGCAGGGCGCGCAGCCGCGCGTGCTAGAATGGAAAAATGCAGACTGCCAATGTGTGCCGGGCGGGATTAGAGATACGGAAAACATGGACAAGATAGGCAAATACGAAATCATCAGGGAATTGGGGCACGGTGCCACCAGCACGGTGTTCATGGCGCTGGACACCTTCAGCAATGAGAAGGTGGCGCTCAAGATGTTCAATCTCGAGGCGCTGCAGGACAACTCGCGCGCCAAGGCGCTGCGCAAGCTGTTGCAGACCGAGGCCTCCCTGGCCGGCAAGCTCAACCATCCGCACATCGTGAAGATCCACGACGCGGTGATGGAAGGCGAAATCAACTACATGGTGATGGAGTACGTCGAGGGGCAGACACTGGAGAAGCTGGCCGAGGTCGATCACCTGATGCCGCTGGCCCAGATTGCCGAGATCATCTACAAGTGCTGCAAGGCGCTGGATTACGCGCAGCATCAGGGCGTGATCCATCGCGACATCAAGCCGGCCAACATCCTGTTGAGCGGCGAGAGCGACATTAAGATTTCCGATTTCGGCTCCGCCCTGATCGAGAGCCAGCAGACCACGCAGGTCAGCGGTGTGGGGTCTCCGGCCTACATGTCGCCGGAGCAGATCAAGGAGCAGCCGCTCACCTTCCAGACCGACATCTACTCGCTCGGCGTCACCATGTACCGCCTGCTCACCGGCAAGCTGCCGTTCGACGCGCGCAACAGTTACAGCATGATCTACCAGATCATGAACATGGACCCGCCTCCCCCCAGCACCGTCCGCCCGGAGACGCCGCCAGTGCTGAACGCGATCGTGATGCGCGCGATGAACAAGGATCTCAAGCAGCGTTACCAGACCTGGGACGAATTTGCCCATGACCTGGTGTCGTTCACAAACAATGCTGCGACATCGGTTGACGAGATCTACGATACGGAAAAATTCGACACCCTGCGCGAACTGGCTTTCTTCAGGAACTTCAGCGACGTCGAGCTGTGGGAGGTTCTGCGCATCAGCGAGTGGCAGCATGTGGCCAAGGATGAGCGCATACTGGAAGAGGGTGAGGAAGGGCACAATCTCTACGTGCTGGCCCAGGGCACGGTCAAGGTGATGAAGCAGGGGCGCCTGTTAAGCCTGCTGCACAAGGGCGATTGCTTCGGGGAGATGGCCCACCTGTCCGAAAAAGAGTATGTGCGCACGACCGACGTCGTCAGCAAGACAGACGTGACCCTGATCGAGATCAACCCGGATGTGCTGGAAAAGGCTTCACAGGGGGTGCGCTACCAGTTCAGTGACGCTTTCCTGCGCATGCTGGTGAAGCGCCTGGCTGTGGCCAATACGCGCATTTCACACCTGCTGAGCGATCAGGGCGAGGATGCCTGATCCAGCTTGGCTGGCCCGGCATCACCGACCTCTGCCGGCCCTACTCGGCAGCGCCCTTCTCGATTTCCTTGGCCAGGAAGTAGGCCATCACGGTACGGATCACCACGATCCCGCCCAGCAGGGTGAGCGTTTCCTTGCTGGGGACGACGATGGTCTGGATGATGTCGCCGGCCAGAAAGAAATCCAGACCCAGCGCCATTTTCTCGCCGATGGCGATGCGCACGTCGCGCAAGCTGGCTGCTTGCGGCAGCCTGAGCAGCGCGCTGCGGCCGCGTTGCAGCAGCAGCCACAATCCCTGCACGCAACCCCACAGCACCACCGCAGTGCCCAGCATCTCGGTCAGCGGTGTGCTGTAGGTGATCAGGGTGATCAGGAATTCGTGCATCATGATCCGTTAACCCAGTTTGGCGCGCTGCGCCTGCAGCTGCGTGCAAGTGGCGGTGAAATCGGCCAGGCGCTTGCGCTCCTGCTCCACCACGGCCGCCGGGGCGCGCTCGACGAAGGTCGGGGTGGAAAGCTTGCCCTGGGCCTTGGCGATTTCCGCGTTGAGGCGGGCGATCTCCTTGTCCAGGCGTTCGCGTTCCGCGGCTACATCAATCTCCACCTTGAGCATCAGCTTGAAGTTGCCAACGATGGCCACGGCCGCGTCGGTATCCGGCAGGGTCTTGACCAGTTGCACTTCGCTCAGCTTGGCCATCGCCTGCAGATAAGGCGCAATGGTCTGCAGCGCGGCAGAGTCGCCTTCAGCCAGCAGGGGGACACGCAGCGCGGGTGAGATGTTCATTTCGCCGCGCAGGCGGCGCGCCGCATTGATCATCTCCTGTAGCAGGCTGATCTGTGCGTTCGCATCTTCATCGATGAACAGCTCCGCACTCCTGGGGTAGGCCTGCAGCATGATGCTGTCGCCCTTCACGCCGGCCAGCGGTGCGACTTTCTGCCACAGCTCTTCTGTGATGAAGGGGATGATGGGGTGCGCCAGGCGCAGCATGATTTCCAGCACGCGCACCAGTACCAGGCGTGTGGTCCGTTGCGAGGCTGCGCTACCACCGGCAATCTGCACCTTGGCCAGCTCCACATACCAGTCGCAATAGGTGTCCCATACCAGCTCATAAACCGTGCGCGCGGCAAAGTCGAAGCGGTAGTCGGCAAAGTGCGCGCCCATCTCGGCCTCGGCGTGCTGCAGGCGGCTGATCATCCAGCGGTCGGCAGCGGAGTATTCCAGCACTGCGCCTTCTGTCAGGCCAACATCCTGCCCTTCGCAGTTCATCAGTACAAAGCGTGTCGCGTTCCACAGCTTGTTGCAGAAATTGCGATAGCCCTCGCAGCGCTGCATGTCGAACTTGATGTCGCGTCCGGGCGACGCGAGCGAGGCAAAGGTGAAGCGCAGGGCATCGGTACCAAAAGCGGGGATGCCTTCCGGAAATTCCTTGCGGGTTTTTTTCTCGATGCTCTCCGCCTGCTTGGGATTCATCAGGCCGGTGGTGCGCTTCTTCACCAGTTCATCGATGCCGATGCCGTCGATCAAATCAATCGGATCGAGCACGTTGCCCTTGGACTTGGACATCTTGTGCCCTTCCGCATCGCGGATCAGGCCGTGCACGTATACATCCTTGAACGGGATCTTGCCGGTGATGTGCTTGGTCATCATCACCATGCGCGCCACCCAGAAGAAGATGATGTCGAAACCGGTGACCAGCACCGATGAGGGCAGGTACAGGTCGAGCGCGGTGTTGGATTTCTGCGGATATTCTGGCGTCCAGTCCAGCGTGGAGAACGGCCACAGTGCGGAGGAGAACCAGGTGTCGAGCACGTCCGGGTCGCGCATCAGCGGGCCGGCATAGTCAGCCTTGTCGGCCAGATAACGCGCCTCGGCTTCGCTGTGGGCCACGAATACCTCGCCGTTTGCGCCGTACCAGGCGGGAATCTGGTGGCCCCACCACAACTGGCGCGAGATGCACCAGTCCTGAATATTATTCAGCCACTGGTTGTAGGTATTGACCCAGTTCTCTGGATGGAACTTGATCTCGCCGGAAGCTACGCAGTCCAGTGCCTGTTCGGTGATGCTCTTGCCGCCGTGTCCGGGCTTGCTCATCGCCACGAACCACTGGTCGGTCAGCATGGGCTCGATCACCACGCCGGTGCGGTCGCCGCGCGGCACTTTCAGCTTGTGTTTGTCCGCCTTGACGAACAGGCCGGCGGCTTCGAGGTCGGCCACGATCTGCTTGCGTGCGACGAAGCGGTCGAGGTCGCGGTATTTCTCGGGAGCGTTGTCATTGACCTTGCCGTCCAGTGCGAGGATCGAGATCATTGGCAGCTTGTGGCGCTGCCCAACGGCGTAGTCGTTGAAGTCGTGCGCGGGTGTCACCTTGACCACGCCGGTGCCGAACTCGCGGTCGACGTATTCGTCGGCGATCACCGGGATGGTGCGGTTGCACAGCGGCAGCTGCACCTGCTTGCCGATGAAGCGCTGATAGCGCTCGTCATCCGGGTGCACCATCACCGCCACGTCGCCCAGCATGGTCTCGGGGCGGGTGGTCGCTACGGTCAGCTGGTCACTGCCATCGGCGAGGGGATAGTTGATATGGTACATGAAACCGTCTTCTTCTTCCTGCACCACTTCCAGGTCGGACACGGCGGTGTGCAGCTTGGGGTCCCAGTTCACCAGGCGTTTGCCGCGGTAGATCAGGCCTTCGTTGTACAGGCGCACGAAAGTCTCGGTCACGGCCTTGGACAGGCCCTCGTCCATGGTGAAACGCTCGCGCGACCAGTCGCACGAGGTGCCGAGGCGGCGCATCTGGCGGGTGATGGTGCCGCCGGAATACTCCTTCCACTCCCACACCTTTTCCAGGAATTTCTCGCGGCCGAGGTCGTGGCGTGAAATGCCCTTTGCATCGAGCTGGCGTTCCACCACGATCTGCGTGGCGATGCCGGCGTGGTCGGTGCCCGGCTGCCACAGTGTGTTGTCGCCGCGCATGCGATGGTAGCGGGTGAGCGCATCCATGATGGTCTGGTTGAAGCCATGGCCCATGTGCAGGGTGCCGGTGACGTTGGGCGGCGGCAGCAGGATGCAGAAGTTGTCCTGCTTTGCCGTGTCCAGGCCGGCGTTGAAATAGCCGGCGTTTTCCCAGGTGGGGTACCAGCGTGCTTCGATGTCCTGCGGGTCAAAACTTTTTGCGAGTTCCATGTGATCAGCTCGGTTGAGTGGCGACTGGCCAGTGGCCGTCGCGGTTGTGTCGATTGCCGCTCATGCGGCGTAAAAGGTGATTATATCAAGAGGCGCCACCTTTGCCTTGGCGGCAGCTTGGGGGAAACTTTACTTCTGGCTGAGATCGAAGTGGCGCAACTCGTAGCCGCGATCCTTGTAGAAAACGTAGCGCTCGCGTCCCTGACGGGCGTCTTCGACATCTTTGCTCACAATCTCGATCACGCGTTCGAAGCGGCTGTAGAAGGGCAGGCAGCTGGTATGCAGGCTGATCAGCAGTTCCGTGTGCGCGAACGCCTCTTCCTGATGGCTGATCTGCACCGGCGTATCGGCCGCTGCTGCATCGCCGTTGCGGCAATGCGGGATGAAGGCGGTGGGCGGGTAGTGCCACAGCAGCTGGTCGAGCTGCTGTGCCAGCCGCTCGTCCGGGGCATGCAGCAGCACACGCAGGCCGTTCTGCAAGGCCTTGTGACTGAGCTGACAGGCGGTGCGCAGCTTGTCGTCCACACCGGTGTAGAAATCCACCTTGGTCATATCACTTGCCGTGCTCGCGGTTGATCAGATACTGCGTCAGCAGCGGCACCGGACGGCCGGTCGCGCCCTTGTCCTTGCCGGATTTCCAGGCGGTGCCGGCGATATCCAGATGCGCCCAGTGATAGTCCTTGGTGAAACGCGCCAGGAAGCAGGCTGCGGTAATGCTGCCGCCGGCGCGGCCGCCGATGTTCTGCATGTCGGCAAAGTTGCTGTCCAGCAGCGGCTGGTAATCTTCCCACAGCGGCATGTGCCAGGCGCGGTCGTAGGAATAGTCGCCGGCGGCCAGCAGTTCGTGCGCCAGGCTGTCCTGGTTGCTGAACAGGCCGGTGGCCACGTGGCCCAGTGCAATCACGCATGCGCCGGTGAGGGTGGCGATGTCGATCACGGTATCGGGTTCGAATTTGGCCGCATAGGTGAGCGCATCGCACAGGATCAGGCGGCCTTCGGCATCGGTGTTGAGGATCTCGATGGTCTGGCCGGACATGCTGGTGACGATGTCGCCGGGCTTGGTGGCCTTGCCGCCCGGCATGTTCTCGCAGGTGGGGATGATGCCCACCACGTTCAGCTTGAGGCCCATCTCGGCGATGGCCTGCAGGGTGCCCAGCACGCTGGCAGCACCGCACATGTCGTATTTCATCTCATCCATCTCGGCGCCCGGTTTGAGCGAAATGCCGCCGGTGTCGAAGGTTATGCCCTTGCCTACCAGCACGATGGGCTTCTGTTTCTTGTCGCCACCACGGTATTCCATGGTGATCAGCTTGGCCGGTTCGGCACTGCCGCGCGCGACAGACAGCAGCGAGCCCATGCCCAGCTTCTGCATGTCCTTTTCTTCCAGCACGGTGGTTTTCACCGACTTGTGGGTCTTGCCCAGCGTCACCGCCTGCTGCGCGAGGTAAGTCGGGGTGCATACGTTGCCGGGCAGGTTGCCCAGGTCCTTGCTCAGCTTGATGCCTTCAGCGAGCGCAACAGCCCGGCTGACGCTGGCGTTGAGGGCGCTGTCGGCCTTGCCACCGAGCAGGCCGAACTGGATCTTGTGCAGCCCCTTCTTCGGCTTGTCGGCCTTGCTCTTCAGGCGGTCGAAGCGGTAGCTGGTGTCATATGCACTCAGCACGGCCTGGGTGGCGCACCATGCTTGTGTGGTCGCGGCGGCGGTGCTGCCTTTGGCGGCCTTGATGCCCTTGACCGGCAGTTCGCTCAGGTACATCAGCGCATCCTTGGCGCCAGTGGCCGCCACGGCGCGCAGCGCCGCGCGCACTGCGTCGAGGTACGCGCGTGCGCCGAGTTCGTCGCGTTTGCCCAGGCCAAGCAGCAGCACGCGTTCGGCCGCAATGCCGGGCACCTTGTGCAGAAGCAGGGTGGAGGCGTTCTTGCCGCTCATGTCGCCCTGCGCGATGAGGTCGCTGAGGTAGTGGTGCGCAGCCTTGTCCAATACCTGGGCAGCCTCGCTCAGTTTGCCGCCTTCAAACACCCCGACCACGATGCAGCCGCTGTGTAGTTTCTCCGGACTGCCGGGTTTTGTGCTAAATTCCACGCGCTACTCCTTATTCTGTATGTCTCGTTCTGAATGTCCGATTATCCGCAATCTGCGCAGCAAAAGTCAAAAGCGCACGACCCGTTGCCCCTGCGCCCCGGCGTATTCGAGCGCGCCCTGATACGCGAGCTTACCGCCATGGGCGCGGTGGTGTTCGCCATCCTGCTCGGCATCGTGGTGCTGAGCCAGCTGATTCGCCTGCTGGGCGACTCTGTGGGCGGTTCGCTGCCGGTGGAGGCGGTGCTGGTGCTGATGGGCTTTGCTGCGCTCAATTATCTTCCGGTGCTGCTTTCGGTCAGCCTGTTTCTGGCTGTGCTGCTGACCCTGACGCGCAGCTACAGCGATAGCGAAATGGTGGTGTGGTTCTGCACCGGCAGCGGGCTGACGCGCTGGATCCGCCCGGTGATGTGGTTTGCGCTGCCGGTAGTGAGTGTGATTGCGCTGCTGAGTCTGGTGCTGTCCCCCTGGGCGATGTCCAAGGTCGACGACATCAAGCACCGCCTGGATACGGCGAGCGACGTCACCGTGGCGGCACCGGGCGTGTTTCGCGAATCCAAGCAGGCGGACCGCGTGTTTTTTCTGGAGAATCTGGATCGCGACACCAATCGGGTCGGCAACATCTTTGTGCAATCTGTCGAGCATGGCAAGGTCGGCAGCATGGTCGCCAAGCAGGGGTATCAGGAGACCGCGCCCAACGGCGACCGCTTCCTGGTGCTGCTGAACGGCAGGCGCTACGAGGGCACGCCCGGGCAGAAGGACTACCGCATCGTCGAGTTCGAGCGCTATGCCATGCGCGTCGAGGTGGAAGACACCAAGCTGAAGGAAGAGAGTCCCAAGGCGTACTCCACGCTCTTCCTGCTGCAGAACCAGACGCCGTGGAACCTGTCCGAGCTGCACTGGCGCCTGGGCTTGCCGATCAGCGCGCTGATCCTGTCTCTGCTGGCGATCCCGCTCAGCTTCGTCAACCCGCGTGCCGGACGTTCGCTCAACCTGATGGCGGCCATCGTCATTTACATGGTCTATAACAACCTGATCAGCGTGACCAATACCTGGGTGGGGCAGAGCAAGGTCAGCCCCACCATGGGCCTGCTCGGTCTGCACCTGCTGATGCTCAGCGTGGTAGTGGTGTGGTTCTACCACCGCATGTCGGTCTATTCCTGGAAGCGCCTGTTACTAAGATGAAACTGTTGACCCGATATCTTGCGCGCGAAATCTATTCCAGCATGGCCATGGTGTTTGCTGCGCTCATCATGCTGTTTGGCCTGGTGGACCTGATCAATGAACTGAATGCGATGGGCACCGGCAATTACAACCTCGGCTATGTGCTGCTGTTCGTGCTGCTGACGGTGCCGGGCCACATCTACGAGCTGTTTCCGGTGGCGGTGCTGATCGGCACCATCTTTGCCCTGGTACAGATGGCCATGAATTCCGAGCTGACCATTTACCGTGCTTCGGGTGCGTCGCTCAGGCAGATGTTGACGGCCCTGCTCAAGATCGGCCTGCCGCTGGTGGTGCTGAGCTTTGTTGTTGGAGAATTCGTGGCGCCGCCCAGCGACCGGCTCGCCCAGGAGCTGCGCCTGCGTGCGCAGAATGCGCAGGTACGGCTGAAGGAATTCCGTTCCGGGGTGTGGGTCAAGGACGAGCATAGCTTCGTCAACGTCAAGAACGTGTTGCCGGACACCTCGCTGATGGACGTCAACATCTACGAATTCGATGACAGCTACCATTTGCAGGCGATCACGGCAGCGCAGCGTGCGTCCTATGTCGAGGAGGGGCACTGGCAACTGGAGGGCGTCACGCAGACTCGCTTCAGCAAGGATGGCGTGGCGGTGGGCACGCAGCCGCGACAGGAATGGAACTCGGTGCTGACACCGGAAATACTCAGTGTGCTGCTGGTGGTACCGGAGAAAATGTCGGCGTGGAACCTGTATCTGTACACCCGCCATCTGAAGGAGAACCACCAGAAAACCACGCGCTATGAGATCGCCATGTGGAACAAGCTGGTATACCCCGTGGCCGTGCTGGTAATGATGTTGCTGGCGCTGCCATTCGCTTCGCACCAGCGCCGCGCCGGCGGCGTCAGTGCGAAAATCTTTACGGGCATCGTGCTGGGTCTGTCATTCCACTTTGTGGACCGCCTGTTCTCCTACCTCGGCTCGTTGAATGACTGGCCGGCGATGTGGAGCGCGACGGCCATCTTCTGGATCTTCCTGCTGCTGGCGATGGGGCTGTTGTGGAAAACGGAACGGCGTTGAGCGCCGTCTGACAGGCGGGGCTTACTTGCTGGTGGCTACCGGGCTGCTTGCCGCGTTATCGGTCTGTGCAGCCTGGGTGGCGCGTTTCTTGAACTCTTCGCGTTTCTCCGGCGGGGCCTTGCGCAGTGCCTTGTATTTCTGGCGGGCGCGGTCGCGCTGCTCCGGTGTCAGCTTGCTCCATTCGGTCAGGCGCGTCTGATAGCGCTGTTTCTTCTCCGGGCTGAGCGAGGGGTAGTGCTTGGTAGTGGCGAGCAGGCGCTTTTTCTGCAGATCAGACAGGCCATCCCATTGCTGCGCCAGCGGCGCCAGGGCTTCGCGCTGCATCGGGGTCAGCGTTGCCCAGTTCTGGGTGGTGGCAGCGACTGCGCCGCCAAGTGGCGTCAGGCAGAGGCAGGCAACCAGCAGCAAGCGGGGCAAGCGACGCATCAATTCTTACTCCACGTAGGCATGCAGGGGCACGTCGTCAGTCAGGATGGCGGTGTCCACTTCGCTGAGGTCGTGGTCAGTGTTGCAGCTCTGCCAGTAGGCATAACCGCTGAACAGGCAGGCCAGCACCAGCAGGGCTGCCGCCCACTGCATGCGTCGGTGCGCGTGGTGGTGCTCGCCATGGCTTTCATGGCTACCCAGCCAAGCGAGCACCGGCGCGGTGCGATGTACTTTCTGGTGCTCCAGTGCCAGCTCGCGTGCCGCACGCAGTTTTTCCAGCGTGGCAGGCGCCATGCTGGCGTTGGATTGATCGAGCAACTGTTTGATAGAGTGGTGGTTTAAGTCTTTTTTCATGATAGTTTCACTCCTTTCTGCTGCAAGGCTGCGGCGAGCGCGTGGGTCGCGCGGGAGCAGTGAGTCTTCACGCTGCCTTCGGAACAGCCCATGACCTTGGCGGTTTCTGCCGTGTCCATGTCTTCCCAGTAACGCAGCAGGAATGCTTCGCGTTGACGTGCGGGCAGTTTTTTCAGCTCTCCTTCAATCAGGCCTATCAGTTGGGACTGTTCCAGGTCTTCTTCGGGCTGAGCGGGCTGGCTCTGGTTGTCCTTGTCCTGCAGCGTTTCCAGCGGGTCGAAGTCATCTTCGCTGTGCTGCGGGATGAGCGAGGACATCAGCGTAGTCCACATGGAACGTACCTTCTGGCGCCGGTAATGGTCGCGTATGGTGTTCTGCAGGATGCGCTGGAACAGCATGGGCAGCTCGTCCGCAGGCTTGTCACCGTATTTTTCCGCCAGTTTCAGCATGCCGTCCTGGACGATGTCCAGCGCCAGATGGTCGTCGTGAACCGCAAACATGGCCTGTTTGTAGGCGCGGCGCTCGACTTCGGCTAGAAATGCGGAGAGTTCCTGTGGGGTGGCCAGTTTGCGTGCTCCCGATTGAATTGGCGCGCATCTTACCAAACCCGCGCTGCTAACGGAAAGCGAAATTGCCATGCATATTCAGGGGTTGACCAAAAAGCCGGCAGCCTTTATCTTGCACGGTTCTTTAATTAATTGTTGCTTAAGGTAGTCTGACATGGAGCTGACGGGCGCAGAAATAGCGATACGCTGTTTGCAGGAGGAGGGGGTCGAATACGTATTCGGCTACCCGGGCGGAGCGGTGCTGTTCATTTATGACGCACTGTTCAACCAGGAGAAGGTCAAGCACATCCTGGTGCGCCACGAACAGGCAGCCGTGCATGCCGCCGACGGCTATGCCCGCTCCACCGAAAAAGTCGGGGTGGCGCTGGTCACCTCCGGCCCCGGCGTGACCAATGCGGTTACCGGCATCGCCACCGCCTACATGGATTCCATTCCCATGGTGGTGATCAGCGGCCAGGTGCCGACCTCGTATATTGGCGAAGATGCCTTCCAGGAAGTCGATACCGTCGGCATCACCCGCCCCTGCGTCAAGCACAATTTCCTGGTCAAGGACGTCAAGGACCTGGCGGTGACCATCAAGAAGGCCTTCTATCTGGCCAAGAGCGGTCGTCCCGGCCCGGTGCTGGTCGACATCCCCAAGGACGTGTCGCTGGCCAAGACCACCTTCGAGTACCCCAAGGCAGTCACCATCCGTTCCTACAATCCGGCGCAGAAGGCCGAAGTCGGGGCATTGAAGCACGCGGTACAGCTGCTGCTGGAAGCCAAGCGTCCGATGATCTACACCGGCGGCGGCGTCGTCCTGTCCGATGCGGCCAAGCCGCTGACCGAGCTGGTGCGCCTGCTCGGCTACCCATGCACCAGCACCCTGATGGGCCTGGGCGGCTACCCGGAGACCGACAGGCAGTTCCTCGGCATGCTCGGCATGCACGGCACGCTGGAGGCCAACCTGGCCATGCAGAACTGCGACGTGCTGCTGGCCGTGGGTGCGCGCTTTGACGATCGCGTGATCGGCAACGTCAACCACTTCAATTCCGTGCCGCGCAAGATCATTCACATCGACATCGATCCCGCCTCGATTTCCAAGCGCGTGCAGGTGGACGTGCCGCTGGTGGGCGATGTGGCCCACGTGCTGCAGGACATGCTGGCGCTGCTGCACAGCAGCAAGCAGAAGCCGAACGCCGCAGAGCTGGCGCCGTGGTGGAAGCAGATCGAAGAGTGGCGCGGCCGCAAGTCGCTGGTGTACAAGAACTCCACCGAGCTGATCAAGCCGCAATACGTGGTGGAGAAGCTGTACGAGATCACGCGCGGCAATGCCTTTGTGACCTCCGACGTCGGCCAGCACCAGATGTGGGCTGCGCAATATTACAAGTTCGACCAGCCGCGCCGCTGGATCAACTCCGGCGGCCTGGGCACCATGGGCTTCGGCCTGCCGGCCGCGATGGGCGTGCAGCTGGCCCATCCGGGCGCCGAAGTGGCCTGCATCACCGGTGAAGGCAGCATCCAGATGAACATCCAGGAGCTGTCCACCTGCAAGCAGTTCCACCTGCCGATCAAGGTGATCGCCCTGAACAACCGTTACCTGGGCATGGTGCGCCAGTGGCAGGAATTCTTCCACGGCAACCGTTACGCCGAATCCTACATGGACGCGCTGCCTGACTTCGTCAAGCTGGCCGAAGCCTACGGCCACGTCGGCATCCGCGTAGACAGGCCGTCCGACGTCGAAGGCGCGCTGAAGGAAGCGTTTGCGCGCAAGAACGACCTGGTGTTCCTGGACTTCCGCACCGACCCGACCGAAAACGTGTTCCCCATGGTTCCGGGCGGCAAGGGACTGTCCGACGTGCTGATGGCGGAGGATCTGTAACATGCGTCACATCATTTCATTGCTGATGGAAAACGAAGCCGGCGCCCTGTCGCGCGTGGCCGGCCTGTTCTCCGCCCGCGGCTACAACATCGAATCGCTCACCGTGGCCCCCACCGAAGATGCCACCCTGTCGCGCATGACCATCGTCACCAGCGGTTCCGACGAGATCATCGAGCAGATCAACAAGCAGCTGAACAAGCTGATCGAAGTGGTGGCCGTGATGGATCTCACCGATGGCGAGCACATGGAGCGCGAGCTGATGCTGGTGAAAGTGCGCGCCGAAGGTGCGGCGCGCGAAGAGATGAAGCGCATGGCCGACATCTTCCGCGGCCGCATCATCGACGTGACCGATCGCACCTACACCATCGAGCTCACCGGTGCAGGCGCCAAGCTGGACAGCTTCCTGCAGGCCATCGATCGTGCCCTGATCCTGGAAACCGTGCGTACCGGCGCCTCCGGCATCGGCCGTGGCGACCGCATCCTGAAACTATGAATGCAGTCGCTAGTTGGTAGTTAAACCCGCCAGCGACGAAGCAACTAACGACTAACGACTAACAACTATTTTTAACGAGGACAACATGAAAGTTTATTACGACAAAGACGCCGATCTCTCCCTGATCAAGGGCAAGCAGGTCACCATCATCGGCTACGGTTCGCAAGGCCATGCCCACGCCCAGAACCTGAAAGAGTCCGGCGTCAACGTGACCGTGGGTCTGCGCAAGAACGGCGCATCCTGGAAGAAAGCCGAAGGCGCCGGCCTGAAAGTGGCTGAGGTGGCTGCCGCGGTGAAGTCTGCCGACGTGGTGATGATGCTGTTGCCCGACGAAAACATTCCGCAGGTGTACAACGACGAGGTTGCGCCCAACATGAAAGCCGGCGCAGCGCTGGCCTTCGCGCACGGCTTTAACGTGCACTACAACCAGGTGGTGCCGCGTGCCGACGTGGACGTGATCATGATCGCCCCCAAAGGCCCCGGCCACACCGTGCGTTCCGAATACCTGAAAGGCGGCGGCGTGCCCACCCTGATCGCTGTGTACCAGGACAAGAGCGGCAAGGCCAAGGACATCGCCCTGTCTTATGCGGCTGCCAACGGCGGCACCAAGGGTGGCGTGATCGAGACCAACTTCCGTGAAGAGACCGA
Organism: Gallionellaceae bacterium; assembly: GCA_036523795.1. Taxonomy (GTDB): domain Bacteria; phylum Pseudomonadota; class Gammaproteobacteria; order Burkholderiales; family Gallionellaceae; genus 39-52-133. Next base: position 20,286 of record DATDDN010000070.1, read on the forward strand.
GACTGACCTGTTCGGCGAGCAGGCCGTGCTGTGCGGCGGCGCAGTGGAGCTGGTGAAAGCCGGTTTCGAGACATTGACCGAAGCCGGCTATGCTCCCGAGATGGCCTACTTCGAGTGCCTGCACGAGCTCAAGCTGATCGTTGACCTGATGTACGAAGGCGGCATCGCCAACATGAACTATTCCATCTCCAACAACGCTGAGTATGGCGAGTATGTGACTGGCCAGCGCGTGATCGCCGACCAGGCCCGCGCCGCGATGAAGGAATGCCTGAAGAACATCCAGAACGGCTCCTACGCCAAACGGTTCATCATCGAAGGCATGACCAAGTATCCGGAGATGACGGCCTACCGCCGGCTCAACGCCGCCCACCCGATAGAGATAGTCGGCGAAAAGCTGCGGAGCATGATGCCCTGGATTCAAAAGG
>DATDDN010000071.1:0-9643 GCA_036523795.1 Gallionellaceae bacterium
ATGCGCTGCCGGCGCTGGGCGCAATTCCGCTGGTGGCCAGGATGCCTGTGTCGGATAGGATGGGCGTGTGGGTGCAATCCACCGTGGTGGTGCTGGTGACCATGGTGTTTGCCGCGCTTGCGGTATACCTGAGCTGGCGCATCAACGGCCTGCCGCCGCTGTAAGGGTGCGCTTTCGTGCAATGAAAAAAGGGCAAGCCGCGGCTTGCCCTTTGTGTTTACGCTTGTCCGGCACTCAGGTGTTGTAAGCCAGCCAGATCGCCACGGCCAGCAGTGCCGCCATCAGCAGCAGCCAGGCGGCACGGGCGGAGTCTATGCCCTGCCCCGCTTCGCCCTGCTTGTAGCCATTGATCATGCTGAGGATGAGTTTCTCGCGGTGCATGACGCTGCCCAGCACCACGCCCAGCACATGCAGGATGACCAGCACCAGCATGAGGTCAGCGGCGATATCGTGCGCCTCCTCCATCGCGTCGCCGCCCAGTTCCTGATAGGTGGCCCAGCCGCTGCCGATGGTGAAGAGGCCGAGCAGGATGAGGCCATAGATGGCGTAGCTGCCGGCGGGGTTGTGGCCGGTGTAATGCGCAGGCCTGCCGCGCAGCAGGCCGAACAGGTAGCCGAACGCGGCCCCCGGTGAAAACAGGAAGCTGGCGAAGCGGGCATAGCGCGTGCCAGCAAAGCCCCACAGGATGCGGAACAGCAGCAGGGCACCCATCGCATAGCCGGCCGCCACGTGCACCAGGCGCCACGCTTCGCTCTCGCCGCTCAGCCAGGCAATGGCAAAGGTGGCGACCAGCAGCCAGTGCCCCACGCGCGTGGGCAAGTCCCAGACCAGTATTTTCGTCATGGTTCAGTCGTCCTCGTAGTCATCGTCGCCTTCGTCGTCATCGTCATCCCCGTCTTCGCCGCCGCGCCCGCCCGGCACGCGGATGCTGCGCTCGGACCAGTCGCCCTGCTCGGCCTTGACGTGGCAGGCCGTGCAATTGGCACGGCTCTTCACGGCAGGATCAGACCAGGTCTTGCTGGAGACTTCGTCGTGCTCGTGGCGGAACCAGGCCGTGTCGGTGATGCGCAGGCTGTCTGCGCTGTAGCGGCTGCCACGCCCGGCATGGCGTTGCAGGAAGGCGCTGATGTCCTGCACCTCCTGTGGCTCCAGCCCGGCATTGGCGCCGAAGTGCTTGTCCAGCTTCTGCATCAGGCGCTGCCAGTTGTCGGCGGTGAGCAGCTGCGGCGGATAGGCCACATGGCAGCTGCCGCACTCTTCCTGCCATTTGGGGTGGGCCGGCACCGTGAGCCTGTCGCCCCAGGCGGCGCTGCAGAATAGGAACAGGAATAACGCGATCGATGGCCTCATGATTGCCTCCTCACTGCATGACGAACTGGATGAAATCGGCCTTCTCCGCCGCGCTGCATTCGCGCCCCACCACTTCGGTGCAATTGCGCCTGAACCATTTTTCCACCTTGGTCACGCTGGTGAAGCGCTCGGGATTGGCTTGCGGCGAGAACGGCGCGATGCGCTTGCCGGTGATGATGTGCTTGCCTTCGGCACGCAGGTTCTTGCCGTGGCAGCTCTCGCATGCCGGCATCTTCTGCGACACGCCCCAGTCGCGATTGAAGAAGGCGCGCCCGCGCTCGGCAGAAGGAGAGAAGCCCGGCGTCATGCGGGCGGCCTCTGCGCTGTAGCGCGCGAGCATGTCGGCGGGCGTTTCCGCACGCGCGAGCGGCACCAGGGCCAGACACAACAGAGCGATTGCTGTCGTTGCTGTCTTCATGTTTTTCTCCTGCGGCAATGGTAAGCCGATTGCAGCGGCAATGCCATCCCGCTCGATTAGGATTCGATGATAAAACCCTGCTCCTTGACCGGTTTTGCGCCATGTAACATGATGCGCGTGACATATTTTTTTCCTGGCGAAGCAACCATCCCGCAACAAGTTTGAGGTGCGGTTTAGCCCATAGCGACTATTGAGATTGACGATGAAATCCAGCTTCCCACTGATACTGAATGCCGAGCTGCTCTGGCAACGATTCGGCAAGTACCTCCCGCTGTTCGTGCTTGTTTTTTCCCTGTGGATTACCTACCTGATCTGGGCCATGGTGCAGCCCGAGCATGAACAGGCGCTGAGACTCGGGGAATCGCGCATTGTGGCGGTGAGCGGTGTTCTCACCAGCCTGATGCTGGCACTGATCAGCTGGCTGCTGATGCGCGTCCAGCACCGCAGCGAGCAGCTCTTTGCCATGGAGAGCAGTTACAGCACCCTGTTCAACAACACGCTGGATGCCTCGCTGCTGTTGCACGGCAACAACATCATCAACTGCAACAACATGGCCACGACCCTGCTGGGCTGCCCCCGCTCGGAAATCATCGGCCGGTTGCTGACCGACTTTGCCCCGCCCACCCAGCCCGATGGCAGCGCCAGCCAGGCCAAGGCCGAACAGAAATTCCGCGCCACGCAGGCTGGCGGTGAAGCGGAGGTCTTCGAGTGGCAGATCAGGCGGCAGGATGGCACCCTGATATTCTGCGACGCCGCACTGCGTGCCACGCGGATCGGCAGGCAGGGACGCGCCTTTGTCAGCCTGCGCGACATCAGCGCACGCAAGCGCAACGAGATGACGCAGTTGCATTCCATACTCTCGGCCTCGCCCGATGCCGTGCTGATGGTGAATGACAACGGCACCATCTGCTTCGCCAACCACGTGGCGGTCAGCATGTTTGGCTACCCCATGGAGCAGCTGATAGGGCTGGGGGTGGATGAACTGGTGCCGGCGGAATCGCGCGCTGCACACGCTGCGATGCGGTCCGATTTCCAGAGCACGTCACGTTCGCGCGCGATGGCACAGGGCCAGGCGTTGCATGCCGTGAACAGGGACGGCACGGAATTCCCGGTGGAGATCAGCCTGACCCCGATCCGCATCAGCGACCAGAAGAGGGTGATCGCGATCGTCCACGACATCAGCCAGCGCAAGCGCGTGGAAGCGGAACTGGTCGACAGCCTGGAAGAAAGCCGCAATGCCCACCAGCGCCTGAGCCTGCAATTCAACCGCATGCCGCTGGCCTATATCGTGTGGAACCGCGATTTCATCGTGACGGAGTGGAACCCCGCCGCCGAGCAGATGTTCGGCTGGCCGGCGTCCGACGCAGTCGGCCAGCATGCCTATGAGCTGGTCGTACCTGCAAGCGCGCAGGAGCAGGTGCATTCCGTATGGATGCGCGTGCTGGGGGGTGGCGACATGCTCATGCATTCGATCAACGAGAATGTCACGCGCAGCGGGCGACGCATCACCTGCGAATGGTTCAACACTCCCCTGCTCAACGAGCAGGGAGAGGTGTACGGCTGCATGTCCATGGTCAGCGACATCACGCAGCGCAAGCAGTCGGAGGATGCGCTGATCGAGCTGAATGAACGCCTGGAGCTGCGCGTGGCTGAGCGCACGCAGGAGCTGGCGTATTCCAAGGAGATGGCCGAGGCCGCCAGCCACGCCAAGAGCGAATTTCTCGCCAACATGAGCCATGAGATCCGCACTCCGATGAACAGCGTGCTGGGCATGGCCTATCTTGCCCTGCAGACCGATCTCACGCCCAAACAGCGCGATTACCTGGAAAAGATCCATCACTCCGGCGAACACCTGCTGGGCATCATCAACGACATCCTGGATTTTTCAAAGATCGAGGCCGGGAAGCTGACGATGGAGGCCATCGATTTCTCCGTCGACAGCGTATTCCGCAAGCTGAGCACGCTCGTCGCGGACAAGGCCCACGCCAAGGGCCTGGCGCTCAGCTATGAGATCGATCCGGCCATCGTGCCGTGCATGCGCGGCGATCCGCTGCGCCTGAGCCAGGTGCTGCTGAACTACCTCAACAACGCCATCAAATTTACCCAGCGCGGCGAAATCGTCGTACGCGCGCGCATGGACAGCGATGCCGGCAACAGCTTCCTGCTGCGCTTCGAGGTGCAGGACACCGGCATCGGCATGAGCCAGGACGAAGTGGACAAGCTGTTCCAGCCTTTTCATCAGGCGGACAGCTCGGTCACCCGCCGCTTTGGCGGCACCGGGCTGGGGCTGGCCATCAGCAAGCGCCTGGCCAGCATGATGGGAGGTGAGGTCGGTGTGTCGAGCCACCCCGGCACGGGCAGCCTGTTCTGGGTGACCGCCCGTTTCGAGCTGTGCAATGCTCCGGCATGCTGCCTGACCGATCTGCCCAACCCTGACCAGGTCATCCCCGAGGGCCAGCCCGCGCGTGCCGCGCTGATGGGCGCCCGCGTCCTGCTGGCCGACGACAACCTGTTCAACCAGCAGGTGGCGTGCGAACTGCTGCAGGAAGCCGGCGTGCAGGTCAGCACGGCCAGCAATGGCCAGGAGGTGCTGGACCTGCTGCGCAAGCAGCGCTTTGACTGCGTCCTGATGGATGTGCAGATGCCGGTGATGGATGGCCTGGAGGCAACGCGGCGCATCCGCAGCGATGCCGCGCTGAGCAACCTGCCGGTGCTGGCGATGACCGCCAACGCCCGCGCCGAGGACAAGGAGCAATGCTTCGCGTCCGGCATGGACGATTTCCTGATCAAGCCCCTGCTGCCCGACCTGCTGTATGCGACGGTGGGCAAGTGGGTGCGCAGGAGCCCGCAGCCTCCTGCACGCAGCATCCCCGTGCGGCCGGCGCCAACGCCCGCACCGCGGCACACGTCGCGCATGCAGCTTGAGCACAGGCTGGCAGGAGATCCGGAGGTCATCGACCTGTCCGTACTCGCCCAGATGGTGAATGATGACCCGAAGAAGATCCGCAAGTTTGCCGCGAAATTCCTGGAGACCGCGGACAAGGGCATGACAGAAATCGTGACTGCACTCGACCAGGCAGATTTCCTCACCCTGGCTGCGGTGGGGCATCGCATCAAGGCGGCGGCACGCACCGTGGGCGCAATGGGTTTTGCCGATCTGTGCCAGGAGCTGGAACAGCATGAGAATGATCTGGCGCGCAGCAGTGAGCTGGTGAGTCAGCAGCAGGCGTTGCTGGAACTGATACGCGCACGCATCGCCACGCAGCTGGCGGGCGCAGAATCATTGGACAGCATGTAGGGGGATGGTATCAGGGATGCCCCTGCGCAGAGAGCAGGGGCGTAGTTGCGGATGGCTAGTCGCCACCCTCTGCAGCAGCACGCTTCGGTTCGTGCGTTTTCACGTCGCCGCGCAGCTGGCGCACGTAGTCTTCCATTTGCCGCTTGGCCGCATCAAACGCATCGCGCAACGCCACGTAGACATCGGTGTCGCGATCGCGGTTCACCACGATTTCACGTCCCGGCACGCCTAGATTGATGCGCACGTTGTACTCCTTGCCCTGATTCTGATGCTTGTGCGGCATCTCGACCACAACACGGCATGAAATGACATGATCAAAGAATTCATCCAGCTTTTTCGCCTTCTCGCGGATGTGTGTTTCCAGCGCCTCGGAAGGAGCCATGTCGCGCACGGTAATTTGCAGTGGAATCTGCATGGTGTTCTCCTCTCTCAAAAATTCCTGTCTCGCTTCTTGCCACCCGATGCAACAGGGTGGTCAATTACATTGTAGCCCTGCCAATCGCCCCTGTCTCCTGTCGAAGCACCGAACAGATTTCAATCTTCGTTCCGGCACAGGGTTCAAACGGGTTGCGCCGATATATCATTGTTTCGGTTAAATCTGCAATCCTGCGAATCAGCGCTACCACTCGGTGCAGGACCGGCTCAGCTTTCAAGGTCGCCCTTCTTCTGCAGGAATTCCTCGCGCCCTATCTCGCCGCGGGCGTAACGCTCCTGCAGCAATTCAAGCGCGCTCTTCTCGCGCCCACGCCCTGCTGATGGCCCGGAACCCCAGGTGAGCCTGACCAGCAGCACGATGCCCGCGATCAATATCGCCCAGAACAGGAGCATGCCTATGCCCATGGCGCCCCAGCCCCAGCCGTAATCACCCATATGTCCCCACATATCCTGCTCCTTTCCAGGCCATGCACGGCCTCAGCTCTGTATGGCGCAAGGGAAACACCCTGTTCCGCGCCGTCATCGCCGCCTCGTCGCCTATTGCCCGTGGTGGGGGAGTGCCGGGTCATCCGACACCATGCACTTGGCATCCACCATTTCGCGCAGGGTGGCTTCCTCCGCCAGAAACGCCTGCACTGCGGCCGGGTCAAATTGCGTGGCGCTCATCCTGACGATTTCGTCGCGTGCCTTTTCAAATGAGCTTGCGCGACGATAAGGGCGATCCGAGGTGATCGCATCCAGAGTGTCAATCAGGGCAAACAGCCTGGCGCCAAGACAGATCTGGTCGCCCCGCAGCCCGCGCGGATAGCCGCTGCCATCGAAGCGCTCCTCGTGGCTGAGGACGATCTCGGCCGCTTCCGCCATGCCCGGGATTTTCGAGACGATGCGATAACCCCTTTCCGGATGAGTCCGCATTTCCTGCCACTCCGCCTCATCGAGTGCGCCCTGTTTCAACAGAACGGCATCGGAAACCGCAATCTTCCCGATATCGTGCAGCAGCGCACCCCAGTAGATCTGGCGCAGCAAGTCAGGATCACTGGTGAAATGACGCGCCAGCACCAGTGTATGGCAGGCAACCCGCTTGGAGTGCGCCCCTGTTTCATGCTCACGCACATCCAGCGCTTCGGTCAGCGCCTCGGCAAAGGCAGCATCTGCCCTTTCCAGCGAGTCGATTCCTGCATCCACTGTGCTGCTCCCGTTCCGCTATGGCAGGCGGTACTCGAACGTCGCCTCTACCTTTGCGCTTTTCGCGCGAACGATTTCGATTTCAAGGCGGTAGATGCCGCCCTGGCGCAATGCGAAATAATTGCCGAAAGTGGTGACATCGCCGATCCGCATGGGTTCGAGTCTTTTTTGCGTGCCATCCATGCCCAGCTCTCTCACCCGCGCAGTCACCCTGGCATCCGTGACGCGTTTCCCGCTATGATCAAAGAGGGCAACGACGAAGTGATATTCGTTGCCCCGTGCTGCCGGTGCACCGCCATGCAGGGCTGGCTCAGGGAAGCTGCCGGCAATCTGCGCCGGCATCACGCCGTAGTAGATGTCCAGATCCTGGACACGCTGATATTGCGATGCTTCCACATAGGGCTGCCCCATGTTCTCCACCGCATTGACTGCACCCGAAATCCCCAGGCCAACAAGCACGAGAAGCACAGGGAGCCTGTGAAAAATGATCTTGAACATGATTCACTCCTTTCCGGCCACGGTTTGACATCAGTTCCACACCCCTGGAGCACCTGCCGCTCCTTTTCTGGGTGGACAACTTTCCCCTGCTACAGTTTCACGCCGCGCAGGCGCAGCGCGTTGCTGATCACCGATACCGAGCTGAAGCTCATCGCCGCCGCCGCGATGATGGGCGACAGCAGCAGGCCAAAGAACGGATACAGCACACCGGCCGCAACGGGGATGCCCAGCACGTTGTAGATGAAGGCGAAGAACAGGTTCTGGCGGATGTTGCGCATGGTGGCGCGGCTCAGGCGCAGCGCGCGCACGATGCCCTGCAGATCGCCCTTGAGCAGCGTGATGCCCGCGCTCTCCATCGCGACGTCGGTGCCGGTGCCCATGGCGATGCCTACCTGGGCCTGGGCCAGTGCGGGCGCATCGTTGATGCCGTCTCCCGCCATCGCCACGATATGGCCCTGCGCCTGCAGCTGCTTGACGATGGCGGCCTTCTGCTCGGGCAGGACTTCCGCCTCGACGCGGTCGATGCCGAGTTTGCCCGCCACCGCTTCTGCCGTGGTGCGGTTGTCGCCCGTCAGCATGATGACCCGCACGCCCTCTTCATGCAGGGCGCGGATCGCATCCGGAGTGGAAGCCTTGATCGGGTCTGCCACGCCCAGCAGGCCTGCCGGTTTTCCATCCACCGCCAGCAGCATCACCGTCTGCCCATCGCCGCGCAATGCCTCGGCGCGTGCCGGCAACTCGCCTGTAGCGATGCCCAGCTCGTCGAACAGCTTGATGTTGCCCAGCGCCACCGCTCGCCCTGCAACCAACCCTTTCACGCCCCTGCCGGTCAGCGAAGTGAATTCGCTGACCGGCGCCGGCACGACGCCCTTCTCCAGCGCACCGTTGACGATGGCCGCGGCCAGCGGGTGTTCGCTGGCTCGCTCCAGACTGGCGCCCAGGCGCAGCACCTCGCCCTGTTCGAATCCGGCGAGGGCGACGACGGAGATCAGTTGCGGCCGCCCTTCCGTCAGGGTGCCGGTCTTGTCCACCACCAGCGTATTCACCTTCTCCATGGTTTCCAGCGCTTCTGCATTCTTGATCAGCACGCCGGCCGTAGCCCCGCGCCCGGTGCCGACCATGATGGACATTGGCGTGGCCAGGCCCAGCGCGCAGGGGCAGGCGATGATCAGCACCGCCACCGCGTTGACGATGGCATGCGCCAGGCGCGGCTCCGGCCCGACCATGCCCCACACGGCCAGGGTGACCAGCGCAGCCAGCACCACGGCGGGCACGAAATAGCCGGCGGTGACATCGGCCAGCCTCTGGATGGGCGCGCGCGAACGCTGCGCCTCGCTTACCATGTGCACGATCTGCGCCAGCAGGGTCTCCGCGCCGACGCGCTCGGCGCGCATCAGCAGGCTGCCGGTGCCGTTCACGGTGGCGCCGATCAGGCGCGCACCGGCGATCTTCTCCACCGGGATGGATTCGCCGGTGACCATGGATTCGTCTAGCGCACTTGCGCCCTCCAGCACCATGCCGTCCACCGGAACCTTCTCGCCGGGACGCACACGCAGCATGTCGCCCGGCCGCACCTGCTCCAGCGGAATGTCCTCTTCCCTGCCGCCCTTTCCATCGATATCAGGGCGCACGATGCGCGCGGTCCTGGGTGCGAGGCCGAGCAGCAGCTTGATGGCGGCGCTGGTCTGGCTGCGTGCGCGCAGCTCCATCACCTGGCCCAGCAGCACCAGCGCCATGATCACCGCTGCCGCCTCGAAGTACACGTGCACCGTATCGCCCATGCTGCGCATCGCCGGCGGAAAGATGCCGGGAAGCAGCATGGCCACCACGCTGTAGCCCCATGCCACGCCCACACCGAGCGCGATCAGGCTGAACATGTTGAGGCTGCGATTGACCACCGATGCCCAGCCGCGCTGGAAGATGGGCCAGCCAGCCCACAGCACCACCGGGGTGGCCAGGGCGAATTCCAGCCATTGCAGTGCGCGCATGGAGAGGGTTTCCGGCCTGATCTGCGGCAACAGGTCGGTGCCCATCGCGATGAGGAACACCGGCAAGGCCAGCGACGTGCTCACCCAGAAGCGCCGCGTCATGTCGTGCAATTCTGCGTTGTCCTCGGTCGCTGCATTGCGCGGCTCCAGCGCCATGCCGCAGATCGGGCAACTGCCGGGCTCGTTGCGCACCACCTCGGGATGCATGGGACAGGTGTATTCGATCGCCGCCGCAAGCTGCGGAGATTCGCGCTCCAGCGCCATGCCGCACTTCGGGCACGCGCCCGGCGCAGGTTGGCGAATTTCGGGATGCATCGGGCAGGTGTACATTGAACCGCTGCCGGCAGCTGGGGTGGCGCGGGATGAATCAGGCGATGAAGTCTTGTTCAGGTAATCCGCCGGGGCCGCGCGGAATTTTGTGAGGCAATGTTCGCTGCAGAACAGGTACGTCTGCCCGCCGTGCACTTGGCG
>DATDDN010000072.1:0-54063 GCA_036523795.1 Gallionellaceae bacterium
GTGCTGGCGCGCGAGTTGACGATTGAAGAAATTGCCGCCGTACGCGCCGCAGTGCCGCAGGACACGGTGCTCGAACACTTCATCCACGGTGCGCTGTGCGTGGCCTATTCCGGCCAGTGCTACATCAGCCACGCGCACACCGGGCGCAGCGCCAACCGCGGCGACTGCTCGCAGGCCTGCCGCCTGCCCTACACCCTGCAGGACAACCAGGGCCGCGTGGTGGCGTTTGAGAAGCACCTGCTGTCGGTGAAGGACAACAACCAGAGCGCCAACCTGCGCGCACTGATCGATGCCGGCATCCGCAGCTTCAAGATCGAAGGACGGTACAAGGATGCGCCGTATGTGAAGAACATAACCGGCTACTACCGCCAGCAGCTGGATGCCATCCTCAACCAGCACCCGGAACTGGCGCGCAGTTCCAGCGGCCACACCCGCCTGCTGTTCACGCCCGACCCGGACAAAACCTTCCACCGTGGCGCCACCGATTATTTTTCACAGGGCCGCAAGTCCGACATCGGCGCCTTCGACAGCCCCAGCTTTGTTGGGTTGCCGCTGGGCACGATTAGCAAGCTCGGGCCCGACTGGCTCGAAGTGGAAACCGAGCTGGCCATGGCCAACGGCGACGGCCTCAACTACCAGCACAAACGCGCCACTCACGGCATCCGCGCCAACACGGTGAAGCAGATGGGCAAGGTGTGGCGCGTGTGGCCGAACGAAAAGCTGGCTGAGCTGCCGGGATTGCGCGTCGGGCTGGAACTGAACCGCAACAGCGACCACGCCTGGGAGCTGGCGCTCACGCGCAAGTCGGCCGAGCGCCGCATCGGCATCGTGACTGAACTGGTCGAGATCACAGACGGCTTTGCCCTGACCCTGCGCGACGAAGACGGCCTCAGCGCAACCGCCAGCCTGGCCATCGACAAGCAGGCTGCACAACAACCGGACGAGGCCGAGCACAAGCTGCGCGAGCAGCTGGACCGTTTCGGCAATACCGATTACGCGCTCACCCAGCTGAGCGTCAGCTGGCAGCTACCACGCTTCATCCCCGGCTCCGTGCTCAACCAGCTGCGCCGCGATGCCGTTGAAAAACTTTCCGCCGCACGCCTTGCCGCCTATGTGCGGCCACAGCGCAAACCCGCGGTGGAGCCGCCAGCACGGTATCCGGCAGAAACGCTGTCGTATCTGACCAATGTGTACAACCAGGCGGCGCGCGACTTCTATGCCAGACATGGCGTGAAGCTGATTGCCGCCGCCTACGAGGCGCACGAGGAGGCCGGTGAAGTGTCGCTGATGATCACCCGCCACTGCATCCGTTACAGCCTCAGCCTGTGCCCGAAGCAGGCCAAGGGCGTGGTGGGCGTGCAGGGCCAGGTGCGTGCCGAGCCGATGACGCTGATCAACGGCAGCGAAAAGCTGACGCTGAAATTTGATTGCCGTGCCTGCGAAATGCACGTGATGGGCAAGATGAAAAAACACATCCTGAAGAGCGCACCTCCCGCCGCAATACCCGTCACATTCCACAGGCAGCATCCCGCAAAACAGGGCTAGTCTCACCGCCGCTCTGCCGCGCCAATATTCATTCCGCATATCAAGGCTTGACACGTTCTTGACGCATCAGCAAGACATGACACCTTGGCGCAGCCTTTTCTTGACGATCTAATTCCCGACAGTGTAGTGTGGCCACCCCGCCATGGCGCGAGTCCAAAACAACACAGGAGGAATGAATGAATCGAGTTCTCGCAGCGCTGCTTGTCTCCGCGCTTGTATTCTTGTCTGGCTGTTCGCAGCAGGTCATCAAGTCGTCTGAGCTGAAGAAGCCCAACCGCTTCGCAATCGTGTCGGTTACCGGCATGACCTCCGGCTTCGGCATGTCCGAAAATGAAGAGATCAGCCTGCTGACCAAGGTTGACGAGGTTGTGGCCAAAGAGCTCAACCAGTCCAAGGATTTCAAGCTGGTCAATTCCGCCCTGGTCAAGCAAAGCCGCAACTATGCCGCGATCAAGGCTGACTCTACCGACGGCATATTTACCGGCAAAGTGGCGCACGGCTACAAGAAGTTCGACATCACCAGCGAAAGCGAAGCGCCCAACCTGAAGAAGCTGATGAGTGAACTCAAGCTCACCGGCGTGATCCAGATCACGGCCGCCTACACCATGAAGAACAGCGGCGTTTCACTGTCCGGCTTCCTGCCCGTGCCTGTGCCGGTTTCCGTCGGTTCCGCCAGCGGTCACGTCGCCTTGGCCATCGTCGTGGTGAACAGCAACAATGAGGTGATCTGGCGCGATATGGTGGAAGTAACTTCCAAGGACAGCATTGGCAAGGTGATGGGCATCGGCAACACAGCCGCCCTGTACCCCAAGCTGATCGACATCTCCCAGGAGGCTGTGCAGACCGCGCTGGCCAATCTGGATGAGAAACTGAAGTAAGCACCCAGCCTCAGGCCCCGCCAGCAGGTCTGGCGGGCATTCATTGCAGCATGCCTGTTTCCCCCCCATCGTCAAATTTACCTGCATCAGCAGCGTGGGCTTTGCCTCAGACGCACTTGTAAGCGGTGTGGCATGGATCAATAATGGCCGCCGAAGTCAGTCGGGCATATCTACCCGCATGGCATAGCTGTGTAGCGGGGCCAGCAGCCACGCCATTTTCCGCAACCCCGTGCACTCGGAGGTAATCATGCTTACTCGTATCTTGACGGTATCCGCATTGGCCGGCGCATTGCTGCTCTCTGCCGGCGTAGCAGTAGCTGACGATAAGGATCAGACACGTGACCGCACGAAAGACCAGACCACGCTGCAGGACCAGGACAAAGACAAAGACCAGACCCGCGATCGCGACAGGGATCAGACCCGGCTGCGCGACGATGCGCGGATCTACGGCAGCCAGCTGATGACCAATCAGGAGCGTCTCGAATATCGCAACAAGATGCGCAGCATGAAGACCGCAGAGGAGCGTGAGGCCTATCGGCTGGAGCACCACAAGCAGATGCAGGAACGCGCCAAGGCCAAGGGCGTCACCCTGCCGGATGAACCGCCTGCACGCGGCGGCATGATGGGTCCCGGAGGCGGCTACGGCCCTGGCGGCGGAATGGGCGGAGGCATGGGGCCGCGCCGTTAAGCGCAATCCCAATAAAAAAGCGGAGGCCGAAGCCTCCGCTTTTTTTGTACCTGCAAAGCTCCTACTGCTTCACGCAATCCACGAAATACACCTTCTCGCCACCCACCCTCTCGGCCACCAGGCCGTGGATGTCGGTCTCGAAGCCCGGGAACTGCTTGTTGAAGTCGCGCGCGAACTTGAGGTAGTCCACGATGGTCTTGTTGAAGCACTCGCCCGGAATCAGCAGCGGGATGCCCGGCGGATAGGGAGTAAGCAGCACGGCGGTGACGCGGCCTTCCAGGTCGTCGATGGCGACGCGTTCGATCTCGTCATGCGCCATCTTGGCAAACGCATCCGACGGTTTCATGGCCGGCTGCATGTTGGAAAGGTACATCTCGGTGGTCATCTTCGCCACGTTGTGCTTCTTGTAGGTGTCGTGGATCTGCTGGCAAAGGTCGCGCAGGCCGACGCGCTCGTATTGCGGGTTCTTGGCCGCAAACTCGGGCAGGATGCGCCACAGCGGCGCGTTCTTGTCGTAGTCGTCCTTGAACTGCTGCAACGCGGTGAGCAGCGTGTTCCAGCGCCCCTTGGTGATGCCGATGGTGAACATGATGAAGAAGGAGTACAGGCCGCACTTCTCCACGATCACGCCGTGCTCGGCCAGGTACTTGGTCACCATCGCCGCCGGGATGCCGGAGTCATCGAAATTGCCGTTGAGGTTGAGGCCCGGGGTGATGACGGTGGCCTTGATCGGGTCCAGCATGTTGAAGCCGGGCGCGAGCTTGCCGAAACCGTGCCACTTGTCGCCGCTCTTCAGCATCCACGCGTCGCGCGAGCCGATGCCTTCTTCCGTGATGTTGTCCGGCCCCCACACCTTGAACCACCAGTCCTTGCCGAACTCGGCATCCACCTTGCGCATCGCGCGGCGGAAATCCAGCGCTTCGGCAATGGACTCTTCCACCAGTGCGGTGCCGCCGGGCGGCTCCATCATCGCGGCGGCCACGTCGCACGAGGCGATGATGGCGTACTGCGGCGAGGTTGAGGTGTGCATCAGGTAGGCCTCGTTGAACACGTGGCTGTTGAGCTTGCGCGTCTCCGGCTCGCGCACCAGGATCTGCGAGGCCTGCGACAGGCCCGCCAGCAGCTTGTGCGTGGACTGGGTGGCGAAGATCATCGATTCCTTGGCGCGCGGGCGGTAACGGCCGATGGCGTGCATGTCCTTGTAAAAATCGTGGAAGGCGGCGTGCGGCAGCCAGGCTTCGTCGAAATGCAGCGTGTCGATCTTGCCGTCCAGCATCTGCTTCAGCGTTTCCACGTTGTACACCACGCCGTCATACGTGCTCTGCGTGATGGTGAGGATGCGCGGCTTTTTCTTCTTGTCCTTGATGAAGGGATTGGCATCGATCTTCTTCTGGATGCTCTCCGGCTCGAATTCGGATTTCGGAATCGGGCCAATGATGCCGTAATGGTTGCGCGTCGGCGTGAGGAACACCGGCACCGCGCCGGTCATCATGATCGAGTGCAGGATGGATTTGTGGCAGTTGCGATCCACCACCACGATGTCGTCCGGCGCCACGGTGGAGTGCCACACCACCTTGTTGGAGGTGGAAGTCCCGTTGGTGACGAAGAACAGGTGGTCGCTGTTGAAGATGCGCGCGGCATTGCGCTCGGAAGCCGCCACCGGGCCGGTGTGGTCGAGCAGCTGGCCAAGTTCGTCCACCGCGTTGCACACGTCCGCGCGCAGCATGTTCTCGCCGAAGAACTGGTGGAACATCTGCCCCACCGGCGACTTCAGGAAGGCCACGCCGCCGGAGTGGCCGGGGCAATGCCAGGAATAGGAACCGTCCTGCGCATAGTGCAGCAGCGCGCGGAAGAACGGCGGTGCCAGCGAATCCAGATACGACTTCGCCTCGCGGATGATGTGGCGCGCCACGAACTCGGGCGTGTCCTCGTGCATGTGGATGAAGCCATGCAGCTCGCGCAGGATGTCGTTGGGAATGTGGCGCGAAGTACGGGTCTCGCCGTACAGGTAAATGGGGATGTCGGCGTTCTTGAAGCGTATCTCGCTGACGAAGGCGCGCAGCGATTTCAACGCCACTTCGGTTTCCGCCTCGCTGCCGCCGCCGAATTCCTCATCGTCGATCGACAGCAGGAAGGCCGAAGCTCGGCTCTGCTGCTGGGCAAACGAGGTCAGGTCGCCGTAGCCGGTAACGCCCAGCACTTCCATGCCTTCATTCTGGATGGCGTTAGCCAGGGAGCGGATGCCCAGGCCGCTGGCGTTTTCCGAGCGGAAATCCTCGTCGATGATGATGATGGGGAAGTGGAATTTCATACAGCTCCTCAATGGAGAAATGCTGCCAGGCAGCGTTCAGGCGCGGATTGTCGCAGATTTTTTGGGGATATGCAGAGAGTTGTTCTGCCAGATCAAAGACCGGCTATTCGCGCTGCGGATAGCGCACTGCAGCCAAGTCGCCTTCGGTATCCGTCGCTCCCGCGAAGGCGGGAGTCCAGTTAATCAAATCAACTGGATTCCCGCCTTCGCGGGAATGACAAATCCTGAGCGTGCATTCGTACATGGCCGCCTACATCTTGGGCAGCGTGACGCCATGCTGCCCCTGGTACTTGCCGCCGCGGTCCTTGTACGAGGTCTCGCACACCTCGTCGGACTCGAAGAACAGCACCTGCGCCACGCCCTCGTTGGCATAGATCTTGGCGGGCAGCGGCGTAGTGTTGGAAAACTCCAGCGTCACATAGCCTTCCCATTCCGGCTCGAACGGCGTTACGTTGACGATGATGCCGCAGCGCGCATAGGTGCTCTTGCCCAGGCAGATGGTCAGCACGTTGCGCGGGATGCGGAAATATTCCACGGTGCGCGCCAAGGCAAAGGAATTGGGCGGGATGATGCAGAAGTCGTTGTTCACTTCCACAAATGAACTCGGGTCGAAATTCTTGGGATCGACGATGGTGCTGTTGATGTTGGTGAACAACTTGAACTCGGTCGAGCAGCGGATATCGTAACCGTAGCTGGAGGTGCCATAGGACACGATGCGATGGCCGTTGGCTTCCTTCACCTGGCCTGGCTCGAACGGCTCGATCATGCCATGCTGCTCCGCCATGCGGCGTATCCACTTGTCCGATTTGATGCTCATTATCGACCTCAACGTAGGTCGGGTCAGGCAAAGCCGTAACCCGACAATAAAAATGTCGGGTTACGCTACGCTAACCCGACCTGCATGCTGCATTCAAACAATACACGAGTAACCGCGTCGCGAGCAATGGCAAAAAGGCGCCCAAGCCCGAGAGCGCACAGTTGACGGATAGTCAACGAGCATTCCCGGGCTTGGGCAACACCGTTATGCCGAGCGCAGCAGCTTTTATGTGCTCTTCACCACGATCTTGGGGAACACGGCGCTATGATCCTGCGCCATCTCCGCAATCTTCACCGCTACGCGGCGCGCCATCTGCTTGTACACCTTGGAAATCTTGCCGTCCGGCTCAGCAACCACGGTCGGGTTGCCGGAATCCACCTGTTCGCGGATCTTGATGTCCAGCGGCAGCGAGCCCAGCAGTTCGACATTGTAATCCGCACACATCTTCTCGCCGCCGCCTGCGCCGAAGATGTGCTCTTCGTGGCCGCACTTGGAGCAGATGTGGGTGCTCATGTTCTCGATGAGGCCGAGGATCTTGATGTCCACCTTCTCGAACATCTTGAGGCCCTTGCGTGCGTCCAGCAATGCGATGTCCTGCGGAGTGGTCACGATCACGGCGCCGGTCACCGGCACCTTCTGCGCCAGCGTCAGCTGGATGTCGCCGGTGCCCGGCGGCATGTCGACCACCAGGTAATCCAGATTGTCCCAGCGCGTCTGGTTGAGCAGTTGCTCCAGCGCCTGGGTCACCATCGGGCCGCGCCACACCATGGCCTGGTCGTCACCGGGCAGCATGAAGCCGATGGACATGGCCTGGATGCCGTGACCCATCATCGGATCGAGATGCTTGCCGTCGGAGGAAGAAGGTGAACCTTTCACGCCCAGCATGGTGGGCTGCGACGGGCCATAGATGTCCGCGTCCAGGATGCCGACACGCGCGCCTTCGGCGGCCAGGCCCAGGGCCAGGTTGATGGCGGTGGTGGATTTGCCCACGCCGCCCTTGCCGCTGGCCACGGCGATGATGTTCTTGACGCCCTCAACCAGCTTCACGCCGCGCTGCACCGCATGCGGCACCACCTTGCTGGAGACGGTGGCTTCCACCTTGCCCACGCCGGGCAGGGACTTGCGCAGATGCGCTTCGACCATTTCCTTGATCTCGCCCCACACGCTCTTGGCGGGATAGCCCAGGGTGACTTCCAGCGTCACATCGCTGCCGCTCACCTTGATGTTCTTGACCGATTTACCCGTCACGAAGTCCTTTTTCGTGTTGGGATCGACCAACTGTTTCATTGCACTTTGCACATCCGCATCTGTAAAAGCCATGTCATCTCCTGGTTGCTACCGTGAGTTTTTCGAGGGGAGCCGGCACTCCTGATTCCGGCCCCTCTGTCAATTCGGGCAAAAGACTAATTTTACCCAATTCCTAATGCTTGCACAGGTTTTGCTACAATCCGCAAATTCCCCTAGTCAATCAGCACCTATTTAGCCCTCATGACCCGCAATACACCCGCCAAACCAAGAAAAATCCTGGTCACCTCCGCCCTGCCTTATGCCAATGGAAGCATTCACTTAGGCCATCTGGTGGAGTACATCCAGACTGACATATGGGTACGCTTCCAGAAAATGCAAGGGCACAGCTGCCACTATGTGTGCGCAGACGACACCCACGGCACCCCCATCATGCTGCGCGCCGAGAAGGAAGGCATCACCCCGGAGCAGCTGATCGCGCGCGTGTGGCAGGAGCATTTCGCCGATTTCAGCGCGTTCCATGTCAACTTCGACAACTACGGTTCCACCAACTCGGATGAAACCCGCACCCACGCCCAGGACATTTACCGCAAGCTGAAGGCGGCCGGCCTGATCGAGGTGCGCTCGATCGAGCAGTTCTACGACCCGGTCAAGCAGATGTTCCTGCCCGACCGCTTCATCAAGGGCGAATGCCCCAAGTGCCACGCCAAGGATCAGTACGGCGACAACTGCGAGGCTTGCGGCGCCGCCTATGCCCCCACCGAGCTGATCAACCCGTTCTCTGCTGTGTCCGGTGCCAAGCCCGAACTGCGCAATTCCGACCACTATTTCTTCAAGCTCTCCGCCGACAGCTGCCAGAAATTCCTGCGCCAGTGGACGCGCGGTGGCGCGCTGCAGCCCGAGGCCTCCAACAAGATGCAGGAGTGGCTGGGTGCGGAAGGCGAGAACAAGCTGTCGGACTGGGACATCTCGCGTGACGCCCCCTACTTCGGCTTCGAGATCCCCGATGCGCCGGGCAAATATTTCTACGTATGGCTGGATGCCCCGGTCGGCTACATGGGCAGCTTCCAGCAGCTGTGCGCCAAGGCCGGCCTCAACTTCGCCGACTACTGGAAGGCCGATTCTGACGCCGAGCTGTACCACTTCATCGGCAAGGACATCCTGTATTTCCATGCCCTGTTCTGGCCCGCCATGCTGCAGCACGCAGGCCTGCGCACCCCGACCAAGCTGTTCGCGCACGGCTTCCTCACCGTCAACGGCGAGAAGATGAGCAAATCGCGCGGCACTTTCATCACCGCGCGCAGCTACGTGGACCACATCAGGAACACCGAGTACCTGCGCTATTACTACGCGGCCAAGCTGAACGGCAGCATGGAGGACATCGACCTCAACCTCGACGACTTCGTGGCCAAGGTGAACAGCGACCTGATCGGCA
This sequence comes from Gallionellaceae bacterium, assembly GCA_036523795.1. Taxonomy (GTDB): domain Bacteria; phylum Pseudomonadota; class Gammaproteobacteria; order Burkholderiales; family Gallionellaceae; genus 39-52-133. The sequence continues at coordinate 8,920 of DATDDN010000072.1, forward strand.
AGTACATCAATATCGCCAGCCGCTGCACGGGCTTTCTCACAAAGTTCTTCGATGGCAAGCTTGCATTCGCCAATTCCGACCCGCTGATCGAAGCTTCAGTCGAGATCGGTCAAAAAGTTGCCGAATCTTTTGAAGCGCGCGACTACGCCCGTGCCTTGCGCGAAATCATGTTGATTGCGGATCGTATCAACAGCGAGATTGCCTCTGCCGCGCCATGGACGCTGGCCAAGGATGAAACACAACGCGCAGCACTCCACGATATCAGCTCCTATGCGCTGCACGGCTTCTACGTCCTTTCCATCCTGCTTGGCCCGATATTGCCGGCACTGACTTCACGTATCGCTCGCGAATTGTTTGGCATGGACCGTGACTTTACCTGGCATGATCTATCGGCTCTTCCATCACGGGTCAACGAATACCAGCACCTGATGACCCGCCTCGATTCCAAGCTGATCGAAGCGATGGTCGCGGCCAACAGGGAAAGCCTGCAACCGGCAGCGCCTGCAGCACATTCACAGCAGCGCCACGCCGCCCATCAGCAACAGGAGGCCAAGAAAGCCGTGACAGAAACCGCACAGAATGCCGAGCAGTACATTTCCATCGACGACTTCATGAAAGTCGACCTGCGGGTGGCCAGGATTGCCAACGCCGAACACGTGGAGGGCGCGGAGAAACTGCTCAAGCTGACCCTGGACATCGGCGAAGAAAAACCGCGCACGGTTTTCGCCGGCATCAAATCGGCGTACGATCCGGAGCAGCTGAAAGGCCGGCTGACCGTGATGGTGGCCAACCTGGCACCACGCAAGATGAAGTTCGGCATGTCGGAAGGCATGGTGCTGGCGGCTTCCGGCAACGAGCCGGGCTTGTACATCCTGTCGCCGGACAGCGGTGCGCAGCCGGGGATGCGCATCAAGTAACGCCTGGCAGGAGCCCGACTTGTCGGGCGATAGCCTGAAAACATCGCGCAACACCCGCAGCAAGTTGCGCTCCCACGCTGTTCTTTTTTGTTCTTAGGAGGTGCTGACACAGCCCGTATGAGTAGCGACTCACTGAAACTCTCGCAATATTTCCGTCCGCGTCTGATCGACGCCGTACGCGGCTACGACAAGTCCCGCTTCACCACCGACCTGATTGCCGGCATCACCGTCGGCGTCATCGCCCTGCCCCTGGCCATCGCGTTCGCCATCGCCTCCGGCGCCAAGCCCGAAGCGGGCATCTTCACCGCCATCATCGCCGGCTTCATCATCTCCGCGCTGGGCGGCTCGAAAGTCCAGATCGGTGGACCCACAGGCGCCTTCATCGTCATCGTGTACGGCATCATCGCGCACTACGGCTACGCCAACCTGCTGATCTGCACGGTGATGGCCGGCGTGATGCTGGTGGCGATGGGCGCGGCGCGCATGGGCAGCCTGATCCGCTTCTTCCCGCGCCCGCTGATCATCGGCTTCACCAACGGCATCGCGGTGCTGATCGCGCTGAGCCAGGTGAAGGACTTCTTCGGGCTGAGCATCAAGGAGATGCCGGCCGACTTCCTGCCCAAGCTGCAGACCATCTACCACGCAGCTTCCAGCATCGACCCGCTGACCTTCACCATCGCGCTGGCTTCGGCACTGTTCATCTGGTTCTATCCCAAGGCCTGGGCGCAAAAACTGCCGTCGCCCATCGTGGCGCTGGTGCTGGGCACCGCCATCGTCGGCCTGTTCCACCTGCCGGTGGAGACCATAGGCAGCCGTTTCGGCGGCATCCCGCAGGGCCTGCCGGCCTTCGAGCCACCTGCCTTCAGCTTCAACGAGCTGCGCAACCTGATCGCGCCCGCGCTCACCATCGCCCTGCTTGGGGCGATCGAATCGCTGCTGTCTGCGGCGGTGGCCGACGGCATGATCGACGACAAGCATGACCCCAACCAGGAGCTGATCGCGCAGGGCGTGGCCAACATCGTCACGCCGTTCTTCGGCGGCATCCCCGCCACCGGCGCCATCGCACGCACCGCCACCAACGTGCGTTCCGGCGCCAGCAGCCCGGTGGCCGGCATAGTGCACGCGCTCACCCTGCTGGTGATCGTGCTGGTCGCAGCCCCCCTGGCGGTGTACATCCCGCTGGCCACCCTGTCCGCCATCCTGGTAGTGGTGGCGATCAACATGGGCGAATGGGAAGGCTTCCGCACCCTGCGCAAATACCCAGCCAGCGACAGCGCAGTGCTGGTGGCCACCTTCCTGCTCACGGTGATCTTCGACCTCACCGTGGCTGTGGAGGTCGGCATGTTCATCGCCATCTTCTTCTTCATCCGCCGCATCAGCGACCTCACCCACGTCAGCGTGGCAGCGGAGTCGCCGCAGGCAGAGGACGGTGACGCCACCCTGATGAGAAAAGCGGTGCCGCCGAACGTGATGGTGTACCGCGTGTTCGGTGCGCTGTTCTTCGGCGCGGCAGACAAGCTGGAAGCGATCCTCGCCAACACCCACACCGATCCCGACGTGCTGATCCTCAAGATGCATGAAGTGATCAGCATGGATGCCAGCGCGCTGCACATGCTGGAGCACCTGCACGGTAAGCTGCGCAGCCGCGGCAAACACCTGATCCTGTGCGGGCCGCACACCCAGCCCTACATGCTGATGCACCAGGCCGGCTTCTTCGAACAGCTGGGCAGCGACAACGTCACCGCCAACATGGAGGGTGCGCTGGCGCGTGCCCGTGCCCTGCTGCAGGAGCGCCGATGATCCTGATCACCGGCGCCACCGACGGCATCGGCCTGGAAACCGCGCGGCAGCTTGCGCTGCAGGGTCATGAAGTGGTGCTGCACGGGCGCAGCGAGGACAAGGCGCAACGCGCCCGCATCGACATTCTGCGCAGCGTGCCGCAGGCGAAGCTGCACACCACGCATGCGGACCTGGCCGACCTCGCTGCGGTGGCGCGCATGGCCAGGGAATTGAACGAGCGCCTGCCGAAACTGGACGTACTGATCAACAATGCCGGGGTTTACCTGACCGGGCCGCAGCTGAGCAAGGATGGTTACGAAATGACCTGGGCGGTGAACCACCTGGCGCATTTCCTGCTCACCCTGCGCCTGCTGCCGCTGCTGAAGAAATCCTCCGAGCCGCGCGTGGTGACGGTCAGCTCGATGGTGCACAGCAGCGGCCGCCTGCCCCTGTCCGAGCTGCGCACGACCGCGCATTACGAGGGCTACCAGGCCTATGCCAACTCCAAGCTGGCCAACGCCCTGTTTGCGCGCGAGCTGGCCCGGCGCGAGCCGTGGCTGTCGTCCAACAGCCTGCACCCGGGCGTGATCGGCACCAAGCTGCTGCACGCCGCCTTCAGCATGCCGGGCAGCGCGGTGAGCGATGGTGCGCGCACCTCAGTGATGCTCGCCACCGCGCCGGAAGTCAAAGGGATCAGCGGGAAGTATTTCGACGATTGCCGCGTGGCCAAAGCGGCCGCCAGCGTGAACGATGAACAGCTGGCGCAGCAGTTATGGGACTGGAGCGAACTGGCCGTGCAGCGCTGGCTGCCCGGCTGAGCATGCACACGCCGGCTCCGTTCGCGGTCACCGGGTCATCTAGCCGTACACCACGCGCACATTGCGCTCGCCCAGCAGGCCCTTCAGCTCGCTGATCAGGTTGTCCGGCAGGGTCACGTTCCACGCTTCGCCCAGACGCAGCTGCGCGCTGCCGGTCTGGTTGCGGTAATGGATCACCACCGGGCACTTGCCGCCGCGGTAGGGCGTGAACAGTTCCTTCAGCCTGGCCACGATGGCCGGCGGCTGCTCTGCACAGTTGAGGTCGAGGCGCTTGGCGAAGGCGGCGCGCGCCGAGGCCAGGTCCATCACCTCTTCGCCGGTCACGCGCATGCTGCCGGAATAGTCGTCATAAGCCGCCTTGCCGCGCACCACCAGCAATTCGCCGTCGCGTATCCAGGTGCGGCTGGCTTCATACAGCTCGTTGAACACGGTCACCTCCAGCACGCCGCTGCCGTCTTCCAGCCTGATGATGGCCATGCGCCCGCGCCGTGTCTGCTGGATGCGCACGTCGCCCACCATGCCCGCCAGCAGCACTTGCACGCCGCGGCGCTGGCCGCCGTTCTGCCCGCCGTGCTGTCCGCCATTTTGGGGCAGCATCTGCGGGGTGACGTCGGCCAGCTTGAACTTGATGAACGGCGCCAGCTCCTCGGCGAATTCCTGGTAGGGGTGGCCGCTGAGATAGAAGCCCAGTGCAGTCTTTTCATTCTGCAGTTTTTCGCGCAGGGACCAGTACGGCACGTCGGCCAGGATCACCGGCATCGCCACGCTCTCGTCGTCGCCAAACAGGCTGTTCTGGTTGGCCGAGCGCGCCAGCTGTTCGGCGCTGCCCAGCGCGTCGTCGAGCGAGGCCATCAGCTGGTGGCGGTGGTCGGAAATGGAATCGAACGCGCCCCCGCGGATCAGCGCCTCGATCGCGCGGCGGTTGACCTGTCGCTTGTCCACGCGGCGGCAGAAATCGAACAGGTCGCGGAACGGGCCGCCGTTCTTGCGCGCCTCCACGATGTTGACGATGGCCGCCTCGCCGGTGCCCTTCACCGCGCCCAGGCCGTAGGCCACGGTCTTCGCATCCGTCGGCGCGAAGCGGTAGTCGGACGAGTTGATGTCGGGCGGCAGGATGGTGATGCCCTGTTCCACCGTGTCGAGGTAGTTGCTGTGCACCTTGTCGGTGTTGTCCATGTCGGACGACAAGGTGGCCGCCATGAAGGCGGCGGCGTGGTGCGCCTTGAGGAAGGCAGTCTGGTAGGACACCAGCGCATACGCGGCCGAGTGCGACTTGTTGAAGCCGTAGCCGGCGAACATCTCCATCAGGTCGAACAGCCGCGTCGCCAGCTGCTCGTCCACCTGGCGCTTGACCGCGCCCTCCACGAAGATGCCGCGTTGGCGCGCCATCTCTGCCGGGTCCTTCTTGCCCATCGCGCGGCGCAGCATGTCCGCGCCGCCCAGCGTATAGCCGCCGATGATCTGCGAGATCTGCATCACCTGCTCCTGGTACACGATCACGCCGTAGGTCGGCTTGAGCGATGCCTCCAGGTCGGGATGGAAATAATCGGCCTTGGCGCGGCCGTGCTTGCGCGCGATGAAGTCTTCCACCATGCCCGATTCCAGCGGGCCCGGGCGATACAGCGCCACCAGCGCCACGATGTCCTCGAAGGTGTCGGGCTGCAGCTTGAGGATCAGCTTCTTCATGCCGCCCGATTCCAGCTGGAACACCGCAGTGGTGTTGGCGCTCTTCAGCAGGTCGTAAGTGGGCTTGTCGTCGAGGGGAATGGTTTCGATGTTGAACGGCTGCTCGCCCTCGGCCTGCATCCTGCGCACGTAGCGCACCGCCCAGTCGATGGTGGTGAGCGTGCGCAGGCCGAGGAAGTCGAACTTCACCAGGCCGACCTTTTCCACGTCATCCTTGTCGAACTGGCTCACCGTGCTGGCGCTGCCCTCGGCGCAATACAGCGGACAGAAGTCGGTGAGCTTGCCCGGTGCGATCAGCACGCCGCCGGCGTGCATGCCGACGTTGCGGGTCAGGTCCTCCAGGCGCTCGCACAGTTCGAGCAGCTCTTCCACGCCTTCTTCGCTGTTGATCACTGCGTTGAATTCCGGCTCCATCTCGCGCGCCTTCTTCAGCGATACCGGCTTTACGCCTTCCAGCGGCACCAGCTTGGACAGGCGGTCGCACAGGCCATAGGGGAAGTCCATCACGCGGCCGACGTCGCGGATCACCGCCTTGGACGCCATGGTGCCGAAGGTGGCGATCTGCGACACGCTCTGCGCGCCGTATTTCTGCCGCACGTATTCGATCACGCGTTCGCGCCCGTCCTGGCAGAAGTCCACGTCGAAGTCGGGCATGGACACGCGCTCGGGGTTGAGGAAGCGCTCGAACAGCAGCTCGTAGCGCAATGGATCGAGGTCGGTAATGGACAGGCAGTACGCCACCAGCGAGCCGGCGCCGGAGCCGCGGCCCGGACCCACCGGCACGCCGTTGGCCTTGGCCCAGCGGATGAAGTCGGCCACGATCAGGAAGTAGCCGGGGAACTTCATGTTGATGATGGTGTTGACCTCGAACTCCAGGCGCGCAGCGTACTCAGGCATCTTGGCCGCACGCACCTGCTCGTCCGGATACAGCTGCAGCATGCGCGCTACCAGGCCCTGCTCGGATTCATGACGCAGGAAATCGTCCAGGCTCATGCCGTTCGGCGTGGGGAAATCCGGCAGGTGCGGCTTGCCCAGTTTCAAGGTGAGGTTGCAGCGCTTGGCGATCTCCACGCTGTTGGCCAGCGCTTCGGGCAGGTCGGCAAACAGCTCGGCCATCTCGGCCTGCGTCTTGAAATACTGCTGCGCCGTGAACACGCGCGCCCGACGCTTGTCGTTCAGCACATAGCCTTCGGCGATGCACACGCGCGCCTCGTGCGCCTTGTAGTCGTCCACGCTGAGGAACTGCACCGGATGCGTGGCCACCACCGGCAGGCCGCGCTCCATCGCCAGCTTCACCGTCTCGCGCAGCAGCGTCTCCTCGCGCGGTGCGCCGGCGCGCTGCACTTCGAGGTAGTAGCGGCCGGGAAACAGGCCGGCGTATTCCAGCGCCAGCTGGCGCGCCGAAGCGGCATTGCCGTTGGCCAGCGCGGCCCCCACTTCCCCCAGATGCGCGCCGGACAGGGCGATCAGCCCCTCGGTGCCGCCCTGCAGCCACTCCTTGCGGATCTCGGGGCGGCCGTTGTGCTGGTTCTCCAGGTAGGCGCGTGTCAGCAGCTCGCACAGGCCCAGGTAGCCGGCATGCGACTGGCACAACAGCAGCAGGCGGTAAGGCTGGTTACGGTCGGATTCGTTGCTGACGAAGACATCGCCGCCGAGTACGGGCTTGAGGCCCTTGGAACGGGCCGCCAGGTAGAACTTGACCAGGCCAAAGGTGTTGGAGAGGTCAGTGAGCGCCAGCGCCGGCATGCCGTCGCGCTTGGCCGCATCCACCGCCTCGCCGATGCGTACGATGCCGTCGGCAATGGAGTACTCGCTGTGCAGGCGCAGGTGGACGAAAGTGGGTTGTGACATGGCGACGTGGAAAAATATTCAGCGAGAATTTTACCATTGCGGCGGCCAGTTAAAATTCAAACATCACGGCAATTCGATCATGGCGCACCGAGTCAGGTATGATTAACTGTTTTCACAAGAAAAATTTCCAACTGGAGTGTATATGCCTACCATTTCACAACGCACCAGGCTGATTGCCGGGGGCACCGCACTGACCATCGCTGCCTTCGGCCTGGGCTATCTGGCCGGGCGCAACAGCCACCCTGCCCTCAGCCTGGGCGAAGAGCAGCCCGCCGTGACCGCCTCGGACATGCGCGGCGCTTTCGGCAACCTCCCCATCCGCCAGCAGCAGCAGGCGCCGGCGCCACAGGAACAGCAGGTGGCCAGCCTGGGCTCGCTGGTTTCCGGCCTGGAAAAGAAAGTGGCCGCCGACCCCAACAACACAGACCTGCAACTGCTGCTGGCGCGCACCTACCAGGAGCTGGGCGACCGCGACAAGGGCATCAGGCTGTTGCGCAAGCTGCACCAGAAGGAAGCGGGCAACCTGGACATCAGCATCACCCTGGCCACGCAGCTGGTTGAAAGCAGCAACCCGCAGGATCTGCAGGAAGCCGACCGCCTGCTGGAAGACGCCGTGCGCGTCAAGCCGCAAGTGGCCGCTATGGCCCGCCTGTACCAGGGCGACATCCAGCTCAAGCTGGGCGACCGCGCGAAGGCGCTGCAGATCTGGAAGGCCTACGTGGCCAAACTGCCGGCGGGCGACGAGCAGCGCGCCCTGTATCAGGAGCGCATCAAGCAGGCTACGCAACGCTAAGGTGTTTTAACCCTAAGGCACCTGACGGCACCGATGAGCTGGCAAGACTTCTAGCCACAGAGATCACCCTCCTGCTCAATGAAAGGCGGGTGTGACCCGCCCTGCAAACTACATCGCAACGCGCACCTCATCATGAACAAATCCGACATCCAGAAACTCCGCATCGACATCGTCAGCGATGAAACCAGCGCGCTCTCCATGCTGGTCAGCCGCGACGGCACGCTGGGCCGCCAGGGCAATGGCATGCTGCCGCCCGACACCATCGCCGTGATGGGGCAGAGTGACGGCAAGGTATTCAACACGCTGATGGATCTGCTCGACGAGCGCGTATTCCCGCACGCCGACGTATACGACCACCCGCACAAGATCGGCATCCCCATCACGCTGTCGGTGGTGTTCATGGGCAAGAGCGAAAAGGACATCGCCATCTTCGAATTCAGCTTCGGCAGCGAAACGCAGGACGTGGGCGAACTGCTGCCCTACTTCGACATGTTTGTCGGCCAGGCAATCGCGTTGACGGATGCGTGGTACGCGGAAGAGAAGGCCAAGCTGGGCGGGGCGACGCGGCACTAGCGTGCCGCCGCTGAGCGTGTTGACGCGGCATTTCCCCGCGATGTCTGCGGCCTTTACATGAGCGAGCCATGCGGTGAAAATTGTGGTGCATTTGAATGTGCTTTACTTCTACTTATCGAGAGGAATTAACATGAAGAAGACCACAATTATCGCCCTACTGTCCGCGTTCATTGCACTACCTGCCAATGCGGCTGGTGGCTACGTCGGTGTAAGTCTCGGTTCGGGCCAGATAGACATCTCGGGCCTGAACTCCACAACCTCGCTAGGTTTTTTCGGCGGTTATTCCTTTAATGAGAATTTTTCCGCAGAAATTGCCTATTACGATTTTGGCAGCCAGGATCTGGCCCCGGGCTTCACCCTCAAGAGCAGCGCTTTGAGCATGAGCGGTGTCGGATTCCTGCCCATCAATGAGCAATTTTCCCTGTTCGCCAAATTGGGTTTTGCTTCCACCTCTCTGGACCTGACGGGATTCTCCACGGAAAGCAACACCGATTTCACCTATGGCTTTGGTGGCCAGATCAATGTCAACCCGCAATTCGCCATTCGCGCAGGTTACGACGTATACAAAGTTGGTTCGGGTGTGAGTGTGGACCAGAAATTGATGAGTGTTGGCGGTCTGCTCAGGTTCTGATTTGCGCCCCAACAGTCGATCTGTTGAGCCGACACAACTTTCACCGCAGCGTTCCTAGTGCAGGTGCGATGTGCCCCGGGTCAAACCGGGGCACATCGCTTCCGGACTACTTGGCGGAAGGTGCGGATTTTTTCGCCTTCACCTGCTCGGCATGCTCGGCAGCAATCTTGCGAGCCTTGTCTGCCAGTGGCTGGAAGGGGCCGTACTTGTGCTGGTCAGCCGGAGCGCCATCTACGTAGGGGGGGAATGGAGCGTCGATCGGCTTGTTCCAGCGCGCCGGAAAATCCCTGTCTAGATGAGCCTTGGTCGGACGCGGCTTGGAAACCACGTAGGCGGCAACGTCATAGGCCTCGTCGTCGCTCAGCACCGTGGCCTTGTGATTTGCTCCCTGCGGCATGTTCTGCTTGAGGAAGCGCATGGTCGTCAACAGGCGGTTCAGGCCGGCACCATTGTTGAACGAGTCCGGCCCCCACACAGCGGGGAAGAGATAGCCCTGGGCATCGCCTTTCACCCCGTTGCGCTTGCCAGCGCCATCCTCGCCGTGACAGGCCACGCACTTCTCCTTGAACACAGCCTCCCCGGCTGCCACGTCGGCGCGCCGATTGGGCGCCGGGATGGTCTTGGTGCCGCTGCCTTCCACCTGTGCGCCCACGGGGATGCCCTTGGAGAGGAAGTGGATGTAGGTGACGAACGCTTTCATTTCATGCGAGGCGATCGGCAGCGGCTTGCCGTTCATGCTGCGCTCCATGCAGCCATTCACGCGCTCTTCCACCGTGCTGACTGCATCCTCGCGCCCGCGATACTGCGGGAAGGTCGCCGTCACACCCACCCACGGCATGGCAAACGGCTTGGTCGCATTCTCCTGGTGGCAGCTGGTGCAGGCGAGGTTGTTGCCCGTATAGCGCATCTTCTTGTCTTTCACCTCGGGGCCGAGATAGGCAAACGTGCGCGTGGCCAGTTCGTGGCCATAACGCGCCAGCCTGCCATATTCATCGTCGGGGAGAGTGTCCACGCTGGGCGCAGTTCGCTCCAGCAGGCTCGCTTTCGCAGGCGCAGCGGGTGCGGCTTGCGGGGCAGACGCAGTGGCGGCGGTCTGTGCCTGCGCGGTGTTCCAGATCAGGGTGAGGGCCAGGGCCAGCTGAAGAGGGCGGATGGGATGCATGGCAGAACTCCTATTCTGTTTTAATGGCATTGAAACAGCGGAAGACTACCGATTCAGTATAGAGCGACAACAAGGCCTGTCAATCAATCAGATACCCCATGTCCTGTGAGCGCGTGCAGCCAGGAATTTCAGAAGCGCATATACATCGAAATGCTCAGCACCAGGGACATAATGCTCAGGGTCACGCCGGACACCGTGGGATGAGCCATCACCCAGTGGTCAACCTCGATGACATGCTTCGCGGTGAGGGGGCGCATCTGTTTGCGCAGCGTGTACCACTTGTCGGTATAGGCTTCGATTCTGGCCAGCAGCCGGGGATAGAACAGCACCAGCAGCCCGATCACCATGCACACCGCATTACCGATCAGCAGAAACGATTTGGTGTAGCCCGCCAGCACCTCTGCCGCTTCCCTGGCGAAGTAGCCGCGGAACACCGGCCGGAACACATCGGCATCCACATCCCACAGCAGATAGATGGAGGCGGCCGCACCCGCGATGAAGCAGCTGCCCAGCAGCCGGCGATGCCTGAGCAGGCCTGGTTCGACAAAATGCGGCTCGGTCAGCGGCCTGGTCAGCTTGCGTGCGGAGAAACTCTGGTTCATGAAATGAATGAAGCGCAACATGCGCGCGCTGCGCAGCGCGAGGCCCAACCCCACGATGAAGGAGAAGATGCCGGCGAGCATGAAGAAGATGAAAACGCAGTACAGGAAAACCTGATATGAAACCTGGCTGAGAAGATTGGTCACATTGCGCCTCGATGTCGGATGAACAAACTTGAGCACCTTGCTCGAATAACCTGATTCGCTTCCGGCATATTAGCACTGCCGTCGACAGAGCTGAACTGCAAGCTACAAACCTGCCCCTTGGCCGTCTGCGACAGGCCCTGGCGCGGGCAAGCCCGGTTTGCAATTGACATATCAAGCTCCTAGAATGCGTCCATCCTTCCGCGTCGCACGATTTCCAATTATGAAACGCATCGCCCTCCCCCTGTTCATCGCAACTGCAGCCGTGGGAATCGGCGGCATTTCGACCTGGTTCTATTCCAGCCACAACGACAACGCCAGCGACAAGCTGGTGCTGTACGGCAACGTGGACATCCGCCAGGTGCAGCTGGCCTTCAACGGCTCGGAGCGCATCGCGCAGATGAAGGCGCGCGAAGGCGAGCGGGTGCACAAGGACCAGTTGCTGGCCACGCTGGACACCGACAGGCTCTCGCACAATGTCGAGCTGCAGCGCGCCCAGGCAGCCGCCCAGCAACAGGTGGTGAACCGCCTCGAAGCCGGCAGCCGCCCCGAGGAAATCCGCAAGGCGCAGGCCGAGGTGGAGGTGGCGCGCGTCGATGCAGACAATGCCGAACGCACCTACCAGCGCCAGAAGCAGCTGACCGAACAGAATTTCATCTCGAAACAGCAGATGGACAACGCCCGCGCCAGCGCGGATGCGGCACAGGCCCGCTACAAGTCCGCGCAGGAGTCGCTCAAGCTGGCCGAACTGGGCCCGCGTAAGGAAGATGTGGCGGCCTCCAGGGCGGCCCTGCGCGCCAATGCCGCCGCACTGGAAGTGGCGAAGAAGGCGCTGGCCGATGCCTCGCTGTATGCGCCGGCGGACGGCATCATCCAGGAACGCATCCTCGAACCGGGCGACATGGCCTCGCCGCAGCACCCGGTGTACACGCTGGCACTCACCGACCCGATCTGGGTGCGCACCTATGTGCAGGAACGGGACCTCGGCAAGATCAAACCGGGCATGCACGCGGAGGTGAGCACCGACAGCTACCCCGGCAAACATTACCGCGCCTGGATCGGCTACCTGTCGCCCAGCGCGGAGTTCACGCCCAAGTCGGTGGAGACCAGCGAGGTGCGCAGCAGCCTGGTGTACCAGCTGCATGTCTTCGTGTGCAACCCGCAGGACGAATTGCGCCTGGGCATGCCCGCCACCGTGACCATCCCGCTCAAGCAGCCCGCGGTCACCGAGGGCGACGATCCCTGCCGCAACTGAGGCGTGTGTGAACACCGCCACCCCGACAGCGTCCCCCACCCGCGCAAGCGATTCGATGCAGCCGGCACTAATCGTCAATCAACTGCACAAATCCTTCCGCGCGGGCGCGCGACGGATACAGGCGCTGCATGACATCAGCTTCCAGGTGCGGCACGGCGTGATCACCGGCCTGGTCGGCCCGGACGCCGCCGGCAAGACCACCCTGATGCGCCTCGCTGCCGGCCTGCTGGCGCCGGAGGCGGGCAGCATCACCATACTCGGGCGCGACGCCACGCAACAGTCGCTGGAAGTGCAGGCCAGCATCGGCTACATGCCGCAGCGCTTCGGCCTGTACGAAGACCTCACCGTGCAGGAGAACCTCGACCTGTACGCCGACCTGCAGGGCGTGCCCAAGGCGGCGCGCGCCGCACGTTACGCCGAGCTGATGCACATGGCCGGCCTCGCCCCGTTCACGCAGCGCCTCGCCGGCAAACTTTCCGGCGGCATGAAACAGAAGCTGGGCCTGGCCTGCGCCCTGATCCGCCAGCCCCAGCTGCTGCTGCTGGACGAACCCACCGTGGGCGTGGATCCGCTGTCGCGGCGCGAGCTGTGGGCCATCGTGTACCGCCTGGTGCGCGAACAGGGCACCAGCGTGCTGCTTAGCACCGCCTACCTGGACGAGGCCGAGCGCTGCGACGACGTGGTGCTGCTGCACGAAGGACGGCTGCTGGCGCAGGGCACGCCGGCCGCGCTGCGTGAACCGATGCGCGGGCGCACCTTCCGCCTCAACAGCGGCCAACGCGACAAGCGCGCCGCATTAAGCGAACTATCGCGCGCACCCGGCGTGCTGGATGGCCTGATCCAGGGCGAGCACATTCGTCTCGTCATGCAGGAAGGCACCACCGCCAGCGCAGCCACCCTGCTGCCCGATGTGGCCGATGCCAGCATCGAGGCGGTGCCGCCGCGCTTCGAAGACAGCTTCATCGCGCTGCTGCTGGACCGTGGTGCGGCACATCATCACGCCGCCGCGCCGGCTGCCGCACCAGCGCCCGCACAACAGCGCCCCGCAGTGATCGAGGTGCATGACCTGCAATGCCGCTTCGGCGACTTCTATGCGGTGAACCACATCAGCTTCAGCGTGCTCCAGGGCGAAGTGTTCGGCCTGCTCGGCGCAAACGGTGCCGGCAAATCCACCACATTCCGCATGCTGTGCGGCCTGCTGCCGCCCAGCGGCGGCACCCTGCGCGTGGCCGGCGCCGACCTGCGCCACGCCGCCGCAGCGGCGCGTGCGCGCATCGGCTACATGTCGCAGAGATTCTCGCTGTACGGGAACCTCAGCGTGGCGGAAAACCTGCGCTTCTTCAGCAGCATCTACGGCGTCTCCAGCCGCGAGGACGGCGACCGCATCCAGTGGGCACTGCGCGAATTCGAGCTGGAGGCGATGGCCGATTTCGTCAGCGGCGATCTGTCGCTGGGCTACAAGCAGCGCCTGGCGCTGGCCTGTGCGCTGATGCACGAGCCGCACATCCTGTTCCTGGACGAACCCACCTCCGGCGTGGATCCGCTGGCGCGGCGCGAATTCTGGGCACGCATCAACGCGCTGGCGCAGCAGGGCGTCACCGTGATGGTCACCACCCACTTCATGGAAGAGGCGGAATACTGCGACCGCCTCGCCATCATGGCGTCCGGCGAGATCCTCACCCTCGGCACCCCGGGCGAGATCAAGGCACAGGCACGCTCGGCCGCCCTGCCCGACCCGACCATGGAAGACGCCTTCGTCGCCCTGATCGAAGCGCGTGAACGGCGGGGGGCCACCCCATGAACCGCGCCGACAGCAGCCGCATGCGTTTGCTCGGCCTGATGCGCAAGGAGTTCCTGCAGATCCGGCGCGACCCCAGCAGCATCGCCATCGCCTTCCTGATGCCGCTGTTCCTGCTGCTGCTGTTCGGCTACGGCGTGTCGCTCGATTCTGAACACATCCCGATTGCGCTGGTGGCCGAGCAGCCCAGCGCTTCCACCGCCGCCTTCTCCTCAAGTTTCCGCCAGTCGCGCTACTTTGTGCCACACGAATACGCCAGCACGCACGAGGCCGAGCAGGCGCTGCTGGCCGGGCGCGTCAACGCCATCGTGGTGCTGCGCCAGGACTTCGGCCGCCAGCTGCGCCAGAATGAAGGCGCGCCGATCCAGCTGATCATCAACGGCGTGGATGCCAACACCGCGCGCATAATCTCCGGCTATGTCACCGGCGCCTGGGGCAAGTGGCTGGAGCATGCCGCACTGGAACGCGGGCAGAAGCTGGAAGTGCCGGTGCAGATGGAGCAGCGCGTGTGGTTCAACAGCGAGCTGCGCAGCCGCAACTTCCTGGTGCCCGGGCTGATCGCGGTGATCATGACGCTGATCGGGGCGCTGCTCACCGCCATGGTGATGTCGCGCGAGTGGGAGCGCGGCACCATGGAAGCGCTGATGGTGACGCCGCTGTCGATGCTGGAGGTGATCCTGGGCAAGCTGCTGCCCTACTTCATCCTCGGCATCGGCGGCCTCACCCTGTCGGTGGCGATGGCGCTGTACCTGTTCGAGGTGCCGCTGCGCGGCTCGCTGTGGGTGCTGTTTGCCATGTCCGCCCTGTTCCTGATCACCGCGCTGGGCATGGGCCTGCTGATCTCCACCGTGGCCAAGAGCCAGTTCGTCGCCGGCCAGGTGGCCATCATCGCCACCTTCCTGCCCGCCTTCCTGCTGTCCGGCTTCATCTTCGACATCGGCAGCATGCCGCCCTTCGTGCAGCTGATCACCCATGTGATCGCCGCGCGCTACTACGTGGCCATCCTGCAGACCGTGTTCCTCGCCGGCAACGACTGGAGCGTGATCGTGCCCAACGCGCTGGCGCTGGTGCTGCTGGCCGCCATCTTTCTCGGACTGACGCTGCGCAACGCGCGCAAGCGCCTGGAGTGACGCCATGCTGAAGCGGATCATCGCCCTGATGCTGAAGGAATTCCTCGCGCTGATGAAGGACAAGCGCAGCCGCATGGTGCTGGTGGGTCCCCCGCTGATCCAGCTGATGGTGTTCGGCTATGCCGCCACGTTCGACCTCAAGCACGTGCCGTTCGCCGTATTCAACGAGGATCGCGGCCCCGTGTCGCGCGAGCTGCTGGCCGGCATCGGCGGCGCTCCCGCCTTCAACCAGGCGCGCGAAATCCACCACGTGAGCGAGATCGCGCCGCTGGTGGACGGCAAGGAAGCGCTGCTGGTGGTGCACCTGGGGCCCAACTTCTCGGCGGACATCCTGAGCGGCCGCAGCGCAGACCTGCAGATCATCGTGGACGGCCGCAACTCCAACACCGCACTGCTCACCATCAACTACGTGCGCAGCATCGTGGACGACTTCAACATGGACTGGATCAGGCGCCACAATGGCACGCCGCCGCCGGCGCACATCGAAACGCGCGCCTGGTTCAACCCCAACCTGGAGAGCCGCTGGTTCTTCCTGCCCGGCATCGTCGGCCTGCTCACCCTGATGGTCACCATGCTGGTCACCGCGCTCTCCGTGGCACGCGAACGCGAGAACGGCACCTTCGACCAGCTGCTGGTCACCCCGCTGCGCCCGGTGGAAATCCTCATCGGCAAATCGCTGCCCGGCTTCATCATCGGCATGGTGGAAGCCAGCGTGATCATCCTGGCCGCGGTGTTCTGGTTCAAGGTGCCGCTGCTCGGCCATCTCGGCACGCTCTACACCGGCATCGCGCTGTTCCTGCTCTCCGGCGTAGGCGTGGGGCTGATGATCTCCTCGTTCGCGGTGACGCAGCAGCAGGGCCTGCTCGGCGCCTTTATCTTCATGGTGCCGGCCATCATCCTGTCCGGCTTCGCCACGCCCATCCGCAACATGCCCGAGATCGTGCAGACCCTCACCCTGATCAACCCGATGCGCTACTTCCTCATCGTGCTGCGCGGCGTGTTCCTGGAAGACCTGTCGTTTACCATCCTGCTCCACCAGTTCTGGCCGATGGCCGTGATTGGCCTGGCGTCGCTGAGCATGGCGGCGTGGCTGTTCCGCCACCGCATGTATTGATTGCAGAAATGCCTACGCCGGAAAGCGGACCGGATATCTCTTACCTGAATAATCGGCGCTAGGGTGCTGACCTTGTCAAGAATGGGTGTTAGCCGGTATTGATCATTACGGCACGCCTGATTAGCCTGCAGATGATCTCCGGTCACAACAGCGCACACTCCGTAGTGCCAGAGTGGCGTCCCTGTCATCGACCCCTGATGCGGAAACCTGTTTCGGGTGCCATGTCGAGCAGCCGACAGTACCCACCGGCGTGGTGGCAGCGGAATACACGCAATTTTCCTTGAAGCATCAAACCAATGAGGAGAGAGAAGACATGCTCATCTACGCAATCGTAATTTTTGCCATTGGCGCTGTTGGTGGTCTGTTCCTGGCATCCCAGGTGCTTACCGACAAGCTGGCGCCTTGGCCCATCTCCATCGTCCATGCCCTGCTCGGCGCAACCGGCATCATCCTGCTGATTGCGATGACGGTGATGAATCAGGGGACAGGCCGTCTCAGCGCAGCACTGACCCTGTTCGTCATTGCAGCGCTGGGAGGGTTCTTCCTGGCGTCGATCCATGTACGCGGCAAGATTGCTCCCAAGGCAATCGTCCTCCTTCACGCGACGATTGCGGTATTGGGGTTCCTGACGCTGTTAAGCATCGCGCTGGGCTTATAGCCACATGGCCCACCCCATCCATCCGGCCCTGGCCCATTTCCCGGTCGCATGCTGGTCTCTCTGCACCATCGGAGACATCGCCAGCCTGGCCCTGGCTGACCAGCGCGTATGGTTCACCTCCGGTGTTCTGCTGGTCATTGGATTGGCCGCCGCCGTGGCTGCGATGGTCGCGGGTCTGTTTGAGCTGGGGAAAATAGCCGGTGACAGCGCCGCCATGCAGGTTGCCAACTGGCATATGTATCTCGTCGTGGCCGCATGGTCCCTGTACGCGCTCAGCCTGTCTATGCGCCTGAACGGATCGACCTTCATACGCCCGAATGGTGTGGCAATCGGGCTATCCGTATTGGGGTTCTCGATATTGTGCGCGGCAGGATGGCTGGGAGGGACGCTCGTCTACGGACACGGCGTAGGTGTCAATGCCAGGCACAATCCGGAGAGCCACTGATCGACGAGGCCAGCGCAAGACAAGGTTCATTCCCACTTGAACACATACGCGCCGATCGCAAGGAAGAAGATGCTCATGAATGCAAGCACTGAAATGTGCGGCATGACCTGGGAAAGCGTGGCGCCTTCATTCATGATTGCGCGCGCAGCCGAGATCATGTGGGTCAGCGGAAAGATCAGCGAAATCTTTTGTACCCAGACCTGTGCGCCTTCCAGGGAAAACCACGCCCCCGACAACAACATCATCGGCCACGTCACCAGGTTGAGGAGGCCGCCGGCCAGTTCTTCACTGGCGGTACGCGCCGCGATGAGCAAGCCGATGGAAATCATGCTCATCGCCCCAAGTATTGCCACCAGCAACAGCAGCCAATAGGAGCCCTGCATGTTGAATTCGATGAATACATTGCAGCCGGCGTAGACGACCGTGGTGATCACCATGATCAGCAGCAACCGCGAGATCAGCTGCGCAAACAGGAATTCGAACGCACCCAATGGCGTCGCCTTAAGTCGTTTTAGAAAGCCGTTCTTGCGATATCTCACGATCACGAAGCCCACGCCAAACAGACAGGCGAACATCATGTTCATGCCCAGAATGCCCGGCAGGAACCAGTCCACGTAGCGTATTTCCGCGCCTTCCACCAGCTGCCGCTCGAAGTGATGCCCATCAGTGCCCCAGACAATGCGCTCGAGCAAATATCCGTTGGGCGAACTCGAGTTGATCCAGTATTTCGGCATCGCCCTTACATCGATCAACATGTCCATCTGGTGATGCTTGACCTTGCCGATGGCAGCGTCCAGGTCGTCATAGGGAATGTAGGAAATGAATTTCGTTGCATGCAATACAGGCGCAACGTCCTGCAGCCTTTCGACACCGCCCACCACGCCGATCTTGTAGATTTCCTTGTTGCTGCTGGAAAAGGTAAACGCCAGCCCGATCACAAGCATGAATGGCATTGCAAGATTCCACGCCAACGCAGAACGGTCGCGCAGGAACTCCATGTTGCGGGCATGCAATACGGCCAGGAATTCTTTCATTCGATGAGCTTCTTTCCGGTCACATTGATAAACAGGTCTTCCAGGGTCCAGGCGCGGATGCGCAAGCGATCCAGGTTGACCCCCAACCCCATCAGCTGTTGCAGGGTCTGGTGCAGGCGGTTCGTCCTGATCTCCAGCATGTCGCCGGCCTGAGTGGCACTCAGCCCCGCCCCAAGCAGCTTGTCGCCCGCATCAGTAGCGGGAATCTGCAGCACCACATCACCGAAATGCTCTGCCAGCAACTGCGTCGGCGTGCCCTGCGAGACTATCCGTCCCTTGTCCATGATGGCGATCTCATCGCACAGCGCGTAGGCTTCTTCCATGTAATGCGTGGTCAGCACTATGGTCTTGTTGCGTGACTTGACCAGCTTGATCAAGTCCCAGAAATTGCGTCGCGCCTGCGGATCAAGCCCGGTGGTGGGCTCATCCAGAAAGATCAGTTCGGGATCGTTGATCAACGCCAGGGCAAGCAGCAGGCGCTGGCGTTGCCCCCCGGAAATCTTGCGCGTATCCCGGTTGATGATGTCGGCCAGCGAGCACAGTTCGATCAGTTCCGAAATGGGCAGCGTGTGCTGATAGAGCTTCCTGAACAGCTCCAGCGTTTCGCCCACCGTCAGAAACTCCTGTAGCGCCGTGTGCTGGAACTGGATGCCCACCTCCTCGCGATACCGCTTACCCAGCGGATCGCCTTTGTACAGCACTACTCCGCCTGTTGGTTCCTGGATACCTTCGAGTATTTCTATCGTCGTGGTCTTGCCAGCACCGTTCGGCCCGAGCAAGCCGAAGCAGATGCCCTTTGAAATTGAAAAGGTGATGTCATTAACAGCAAGAACGCCGGGGTATTGTTTAACCAGATGTGTGGCCGTGATTATGGGAAACATGATGTGCTCTGGTTGATCGCCGATTTCGTATGCAAGAACTGAAGGAAGAACAGCTGTGCCCATGACAGCCGCCCTGTATTCCCGGCTTCGGTCAAAGAACAACGCCGGAGTCCCTGCTGCCATCGGGTGTGAAAGTGCAGGTCATTATGCCACCAACAACTGCGACACGTTTCCAAAATACGCCATAGGCAGGCCGCGCGGATGGAGAAGCGAGTACGCGCGACGGACAGGAGGGGGCCATTCGAGCAAGCCGCGAGCGAAAAGTCGCGCCTGTAGCCAAGCGGGAACAAAAAACACGCAACGGATGGTCTCGTTGCGTGCAGGGGAAGTCGAAACAAATGCGAACTCGTCGTCCCCGCGCATAACCAGCGACTTGGCTGGCGTTGTTTGCCAGCTTAGTCGAATGGCTAGTTGTTTCATCAGGCGGGGGCTCAGTCAGCGGCCGGAATACCTGAAGCTAGTTTCCCCCAAGTCGCTTGGAGAATGAGACCGCATAGGCCGGGGAGCGGAACAGCAGGATGGGGTCATCTGTGGGTGCGATACCGTCGGCCATTACCAAAGGATCAAAATTGATTGCTTCACATTCGGCCCCCTTCTGCGGCATTGCTGCGGTGATGGTCAGCGTTCCCGCTTTTATTTCCCTCCGGTTCTCTGGCCAGGCCACCGTCGGATTGACCTCCGGATCGCCGGGCTCTCCGATTGTGACGATCATGTCCCAGCGCAACGGCGCCTTCTTTGCCCGTTCGATGAGGGCCTGTTCCAGGAAATTCGGCGGGAATGTCTTCATCTCATCATCCGAGAGCAGCTGCTCGCCGTCCTGCGGCACGAAGCGCCAGCGCACCATCGTGGTCTTGTTCTTGCGATTGATGAACTTGAAGGTGTGAATGCCATAATACGCGCTGGTCGCATAGCTTCTGGGCGGATTGTTCTTCGCAAGAAATTCGGCCTGGGCCAGGTTATCCGGATGAGTTGCCTTGAACGCCTTGATCTTTTCCGGATCTGGCTTCCCAGTCGCCGGATCTGGCCTGGTTGCGATCATCAGATCGAGAAAAGTGCGCGGTTGCATGGCTCCGAAGACTGGCGTGTTCAGCATCGTGATGTGCTGCAAACCACCGTCGGGCAGTCTGAATTCCAGGGCCATGCCGCGGGCGCTTTTGGCGGTGTCTGGCGCTTTGGGATTGCCGCCAGCGAGAGAGAAGCGCGATACCACCGGCACAGGTTTTCCAGAAAACAGGGCCGAACGAGAATAGGCGGCCGCGGCTGATGTGCCTACGAACTCTCCTTGCGCACACGTCCCCTTGGTGTGGTTTCGACGCTCACCGGGGGTAACACCGAATGTGCCTTCAATCGCCGTGACCACCTGGTCAGGGGTCACCTCTTCCGCTGCCACAGACAACTGACAGCCCAGGGTGAGCATACCGATAAGCAGCAAGTGGCCGCCAGTGAACGCTTTCTTGAAATCGAGCATGATAAACACCTCCTCTAACGTTAGCGCCACGAAAAAGTTCGCGACGCCCTTGCGGATGCTTCAAACGACGATTCTTGAAGTACGACAAGGTACAGGAAACCACATGCCCAAGGAACCACGCATCAGGGTGAACGCCTACTCACATATCGGGTATTAGCCAGCTGCGGCCTGCTGCGACACCGGCTTGCCGATGTGTGTCTGCCTGGAAAAAAACACGCAACGGATGATCTCGTTGCGTGCAGGGGGAGTCGAAACAAATGCGAACTCGTCGTCCCCGCGCATAACCAGCGACTTGGCTGGCGTTGTTTGCCAGCTTAGTCGAATGGCTAGTTGTTCCATCAGGCGGGGATCCAGTCAGCTCAAACACCTTACTTGGCAGCCTTCTCCGCCTTGTGGTCCTCGCGGCGCTGCTTCATCGCGTCACGGCAACCCTCGGAATATTTGAAATCCTTGTGCGCCTTCTTGTAAGCGCCCATGCACTTCAGCAGTCCCTTGCCCACCACCTCGCTGCCGCAGCCGGCAGTCTGTGCTTCGGCCTTGCAGGCGCTGTCCACAGCCTGGTTGTCGGCCTTCATGGTGGCATCCGCAGCGTGAGCGCTGACGGAGAGTGTGAACAGCACGGCGGTTGCCGCCAGCAATTGGGTGATCTTGCTCATCGTATGTTTCCTCACAGAGATTCAGGGCGCATCCGGCTGGATGCGCTGACAGCCATTGTGCGGGGTGAGGCTGACGGGGAGCTGACAGGAGTGCATAACGGTTAAGCTACGTTAGATTCTGATTAGGCTGATGACAAATAAGTCTGTCCCCGTTTTTCCGTGTTTGGAGCGGAGCGAGATTAAGAAATTTATTAGGCACGACATGCCTCCTGTATCTCTCTAGCAATGGATAGCACTGTGTCTGAATATTCAAGCGCTCGCTCTTTGGGAAGGTCTTCATTCTCAAAATTTGAAAATCTTGTTTTTATTGCCATAAGACGGTAATAGAGATTTATATAACCACTTTTTATTTTTTCATTTTTCTCTAACCACTCAACGGCAATGCCTGCATTCACGAATTCCAATCCAGAGGCTTGCTCCGCGCAATTTATAACTGTTGACTCGAAACTATCCCAAGCTTGAAGAACAACGCCGAGGGGAGATTTGTTAGCCAGCCACTCCATGTTGGGTTTTAAGTCTTTTGTACTTGTTACTGCCCACGCTCCACCTCCAGGACCAGAGGCGACATCTCTCTGAATAGATTTTATCGCCTCACTAAAATCCATTTCGACTTCCTTTACCTTAAGTCGCTTTAGGCTCGCTAATACTCCGATAAGGGGCTTTCGCAAAAATAAAACAGTAACAATTAACGAAATGGGCCAAGCAACATGGCCGACTAGAATAGCGATAAAAGACAGGTTATCCATTGTTATTGAGATGCCTAAATGATATTAACCGGACGCACGAAACCGTATTATTAAAACAGTGAACGCGTAAGCTATCGATAATCATTTGCCTCATCATAGTTCACGCAAAACCATCTGCCCTCATAGGCCTAATAGTATAGCGGCGTGCCAGACATATCATATTGCCCCCTTCATCCGTTGATGGTTGTTCGCTCTAAGCCCCACATCCACGTACAAGTAAGACGGTAAATTCAGATTCAGAGAACTCAGAGAACATTGGGGTCAGGCTGACCCCAATGATTTCTACAAATCCTCGGATACTCCGTCTAAAGATAAAATGCGGGTCGTTAATATCTTTAGCGAATTATGTGGAAAGTGACCAAGCTTCGTATCCGTGTTAATGAAGTCTACTAGCTCTGGGATTTCGTGATCACTCTTCACAAATAGATATTTAATGTCATCAGGGCAAATTTGAAGGGAATACTGTTCCATTCTCGTATTCTCTTGGTCCCTAAAATTGGCAAAGTCATTCTCAAGTAGCATGCTTCCATTCATAGGGACGAACCGCCATTCGCTTTCTTGATAAAAAGCCTTCTCAACTGGGGCTCCAGCGATGATCATGTTTCCTTCAAGAGGTTTTATGAGGCTAATCATTTGATATATCATGTCATTTGTAGCTACTGAGCTCTTTTCCTTGCCCTCCTTGCCCCAAAGATCGAACAGGTAATCAGTTAACTTCGTGACGGAAGAATCGGGAGGTGTGTATATGACTGGGCACAACTTATTCTTCAAGCCCCAGTCCTTTGTGAGGCCAATCCCATAATTTCCATAGAACGCAGTATGTTCTGAAATCCTGGAGAGCGGGATATCACAAAAGCAGCTCATTGGATATGCAATGTAGTTATGTTTCATACTGAGCCACCGCGAATCTTCAAGGCAATAGCGCGGTTGAATTCCATTTAGTAGTATGCCCCTAAGAAATTCAATGCTCTTAGTGAAGTGAAAAAGCGTGTTGGATTTTGGCTTCATATGTTTTGAAGGTATGCCGGTTACGCGTACAAGTAGCAGGGAGCTCTACAAACGAAAATCTCGGGCCTTATATTTGACATTTGGCGATGTAAAACGTAAGGCCTGGTCCCGATGATTGCGCGTTGACTGCCGGGTGTGGATGATGCTCACGCGAAGACTTTTTCAGGGAATGAATTGTGGGGAACAGTACGCTTCAAACTGCCCAGACTACCGGAGAGATGGCAACTGCCGCCTGATGGCACCTCGACACGTACCCATTGTGCCGATGGAAAAGCAAGATCGATCAGTTTTGAAAACTCTTCCTCGGTTAACGCACAGACTGTTGTGGTACCGCACACAAGACATAGAAAAACGGTGTTTCCGGCGGAAATTTCAGCTTGAATGGATTTGAGGTCGTTTGGCTGAAAGGTGAAGCTCCACGGCGAGCGAGTTGCCTTACTGTACTTTGCGAATACATGACGATCAGTGTTCACGAGGTAATGGCCATATTTGGGGCTGGCCCGGTTCAGTGCCTTGAACGACTCGTGCTCAACAATCTGCGTAAGTGCCGCACCATGGAAACGGTCTTGTTCTTGAATCTTCATTTCATACCCCTTGTAAGAAAACATGAAGAACCCAAACGTGAAATGGGCACCTGCGCAGGCACATATCCGGGAACCACAAGATTTCTAATCTTGATATTCATTCGTAACAGCACACTATCAACAATTGACCCCACGTACAACAAACCCAACGTCAAGCAAACGTCATGACCCATGCCATCCGCATGACAGCCACACCGCCAGCTCACTCATTCTTGTATCCCCGCTCACGAAAGGACACTGTGGCTGCGCATCATTGATCACGTCGCTCGCCCTGAGCACGAATTGATCGGAGATAGTTACGCTGCAGCTCATTTTTCTGTGACAGCTGCTGCTCTTCAAGGAAGGCGGCGACTTCGTTTGCAGGCGCCCCGTCAGCAAGCTGCCTGTAATGAGATTCGCTCAGGCGGATGGTGTCGTTGCAGCCGCCGCACACGATGAAATTTTTCCAGAGAAACGGGATGGTCTTCACTGCGAAGAAGGAGACCCACTCCGTCTCCCGCCACAGATTCCAGGTGCGCTTCCTCTGGCAGTGATAGCAGTAATTGTCAACGACGTGGCTAGCCTGCTTCGCCTCCTTGACCCAACCGAAAATAATGAACATCGCGATTCCCCTTTCTGCTTATCTTGGATTATCTTCTTATGCGGCCCGTGGCAGCTCCCCTCACTGGAAACCGAACCCCTTCTCCCTGAACAGGCGCACGCAGGCATCCACGACCTCTGCCGGGTAGTGCACGCCGCGGCCTTTGCCGATTTCCTCCAGCGCAGCGTCCAGGCCGAGGCCGGCGCGGTAGGGGCGGTGTGAGGACATGGCTTCGACCACATCGGCCACGGCGATGATGCTGGCTTCCAGCAGAATCTGGTCGCCCTTGAGGCCCTGCGGGTAGCCGGAGCCATCCAGTTTTTCGTGATGCTGCAGCACCATCTGCGCGATGGGCCAGGGGAAATCGATGTTCTTGAGGATGTCGTAGCCGCTTTGCGGGTGCAGCTTGATCAGGCTGTATTCGACTTCATTCAATTTGCGCGGCTTGCTGAGGATTTCGGCGGGGATCTGGATCTTGCCGAGGTCGTGGATGATGCCGGCGAGGTGGATGCCGTGCACGCGGTCGGCGGGCAAACCCATCTCGGTCGCGATGGCGGCGGCGAGGTCGGCCACGCGGCGCTGGTGGCCGGCGGTGTAGGGGTCGCGCATGTCGACCATGGCAGCGATGGATTGCACGGTGTCTTCCAGGCCCTTGCGCAGCTGCTCGGCCTGGCGCTGTTGCTCCTGGCGCAGGCGCAGGGTGACGATGCCGAAGGCGAGGTCTTCCGACATTTCCTGCAGCAGGGCGATCTCGTCGCTGCCGAAGGCATCGGCCTCGGCAGCGTAGATGGTGAGTACGCCCAGCACTTCGCCCTGTTTGAGCAGAGGCAATGCGATGCTGGCGCCAAAGCCACGCCGGGCCGCCTCGTCGCGCCACGGCGCCACGGCGGGATCACGCTGAAAATCCTGCACCACCTGGCGCTGGCCGCTGCGCGCGGCAAGGCCGGTGGGGCCGCGCCCGCGCTCGTTGTCTCCCCAGCTGATATGTGCGTTCTCGAGGTAGCCTTCGTCGAAGCCGGCCTGCGCCATCGGGCGGATGGTGCGGGCCTCGTCCTGCTGCAGATAGCCGACCCAGGCCATGCGGAAGCCACCCTTTTCCACGATCACGCGGCACATGGCCTGCAGCAGCTGCGCTTCGTCGGTGGCGTAGATCAGCTCATGGTTGCCGGCACTGAGGGCCTTGAGCGTGCGGTTGAGCTTGATCAGGGCGAGCTCGTTGTGCTTGTGCGTGCTGATGTCGGTATGGATGCCTATCATGCGCAGCGGCCGCTGCTGCTCGTCGCGGCCCACCACCCGGCCGACGGTACGGAACCATTTCCAGTCGCCGCTGGCGGTGCGGCGGCGATACTCGATGCTGCCGGCCTCGTTGCCGCCGAGGGTGTGCTCGAACACCTGCATCACCGTCGCCTGGTCATCCGGGTGCAGCTCGTCGATCCAGTGCTGCAGGCTGCCGTCAAACCCGGCGGGGTCGTAGCCCAGCATGGCGGCATATTCGGGGCTGACGGAGGCAATGCCGGTCTGAACATTGACGTCGAACCAGGCCTGGCGCGCCGCACCCAGGGCGAGAAGCAGGCGCTCTTCGCCATCGCGCAGCGCCTGCTCCATCTGCTTGCGCGCCGTGATGTCGTACATGATGTGCAGGGAAAAACTGTGTTCGCCTGACGGGTCCATGACCGAGGTGGCGCGCGACAGGAAGATGCGGCCATCTTGCAGATGCACTTCCTCTTCCGAGATGCCGCCCTGCTGTGTCATCTGCTCGCAGGCGGGCAGCGGGCCGGGCAGCTTGGGAAACATTTCGTAATAAGGCCTGCCGACCACCTCTTTCACCGGCACCCCGGCGAGGTCGGCATAGGCGCGATTGGAGCGGGTGACGCGACAATCCTTGTCGTGGATGAAGATAGGGTCCTGGATGGCATCGAGCGCGGCCAGCCACTCCTGGTGCGCCCGCCGGATCAGCTGCTGGCTGCGCGGATCGGCGAAGGCGGTATGGAGCGCAGTGCGCTCACCGATATCCGCTGCCCGTTGTGAGGTGGGCACCGTGTCGGACTGCTCGTTGTTGGCATCGAAGGTCATTTTCTGCCCCCTTTATCGGCTGCCCCCTGCGGAAGCAGAAAAACACTTCATCGCGATCCTCTCAGCATGCACAGCGCGCTGGCCTTCGCTTCCGGGAGAAGTCGGTGCTTGCACAGGGCACTGGTCTTTCCAATACCCGCTACGGTAGCACTATTCCGCCCTGTTTCCTATATGCCGAACGGTCAGGTTGATTTATGCAGAATGGGTATATTTCATTACCTGGCCCCATGGATACGCCCTCTTCGGCCGCATGCAGAATCAATCCTGATGGCGCGGGCCGCCTCGCCACACGCAGATTCAGGCGGACAAGCCGGTGACCTTGGGACCCGTAGCGGCGGCGCTACACCGGCAACAAGCCCGCATCTTGCCAGCGCACATATGCAACAACACCGATTTGTGCGGTCTAATGGCTATCTGCAGGAGCAAACTGGCCGGCCATGAGGCAATATCGTGCGCGGGCCGTATTGCCGGATTGAGGAAAAACAGAGGAGTACTTGCCATGACTGAAAATATCGATGCGGGCAGCAAACGCAACATCTGGCTACGCGCGCTTTTCATGCTGCTGATGGGGCTGGCCTGGCATGTGTCGAGCACGCTGCTGTTCTTCGTGACACTGTTTCAGTTCATACTGGTGTTGCTGAACGATACGCCGAACGACCGGCTCGTTGCCTTTGGCCGCAGCCTGGGCCGCTATTTGCAGCAGATTGCGCTGTTCCTTACCTTTGCCAGCGAGGAGATTCCATATCCGTTTGGCGACTGGCCCACGCAAGCGCAATGAAACGAGGGCCGACTATGGCAGCTCATAGCCAAAGCCGCGCATGACCGCCCTCGCCTTGTCGCTCAGCAAAAACGCAAGAAACGCCCTGGCGGCGGCCTGATCCCTGGCGCTGGTCAACAGCACCGCGCTCTGCCGGATGGGTTTGTGCAGTTCTGACGGCACTATCCACCAGGAGCCGCCGATCACCTTGCCGTCGCGCATCACCTGCGACAGCGCGATGAACGCGAGGTCCGCCTTCTCGGTCGCGGCCAGCTGGTAGGCCAGCGTGACGTTTTCGCCCTTGGTCAGCTTTTCCTGTACGGCATTCCACATGGTCAGCTTCGTCAGGGTTTCTTTCGCGGCGAGGCCATAGGGCGAGTAAAGGGGATTGGCGATCGCCAGCCGGTTGAAATTCCACTTGTTGAGCACTGCGCCCTTGTCGTCCACCAGATCGGGCTGCGCACTCCACAACACCAGCCTGCCGGTGGCGTAGACGAAGCGTGAGCCGCCGACAGCCATCCCGTCCTGCATCAGCCGCTTCGCCAGTTCTTCGTCTGCCGAGAGAAATACATCGAACGCTGTACCGGCCCTGATCTGCGTATACAGCTTGCTGCTGGCGGCCGGGGTGACCTTCACGGTGTGCCCGCTTTCCTTCTGGAACAGCGCAGCGAGGCGCTCCATCGGCGCGGCAAAATTGGCAGCCACTGCAGCGCGCACTTCGCCGGCCCACACAGGCGTGCTCATCAACCCGCACAACAGACAGATCACAGCCGCACGGCCGCGCAACAAAAGGGACATTATCGACTCCTGACTGGAATGGATGTAATGATAGCAGCCGGAAGAAGGCTGACGAAGAACAGTCAGCACGGTGCGCAGATTGATGTGTGGCCGCATCGGGTGGCGCCGGAACTGCTACAGCCAGTGATGCGGCAACAGTTCGCGCAGGGGCAGTGCCTTGCCATCGGCGATGGCCACCATGGTGTCGGCATTCGCGGGGGAAACCTGCAGCATCAATTCCCGGCAGCGTCCGCAGGGTGGAAGGATGCCCTGCTCGTTGACGGCGACTATCTCGGCGATCACCTGTTCATGGTGTTTGAGCATCTCGGCAATCGCGCTGTGTTCCGCGCAGAAGCCGATGCCACATGACATGTCGAGGGAGATGCCCGTGTAGATGTTGCCGGCTTCGGTCCTGAGCGCGGCAGCCACCGTCCCCGCCTTCGCTCCCTTTGCGAGGGCGAATTCGCCTAGATGCTTACGGGCATGCGCAATGAGATCGTTCATGTGGGTGCTCACCAAACGTCCGCCTCTGACGACTGATGTGTTGGGGCATTGGTTGCAGTCATCTGTGGCTCAGGCTCAGAGGTGTCACACTAGCAACAAAATGCCCCCTTCACAATAAGCAGCGGCATGCACACGAGCAGGTTGGGCGCCCTGCTAGCGCAGCTTGATCTCCGTCCACATGCGCGACAACACACGGCGTTGCATGCGATCGAGGTCGCGCAGCATCTCCAGGCGCTTCATCTGCGCGGCATCGGGAAACACCGCCGGATTGGCGGCGATCTCCGGCTGCACATAGCGCAAGGCTTCCTGATTGGGATTGCCGGAGCCGATGAGGTTGGTGAGCTC
Source organism: Gallionellaceae bacterium (assembly GCA_036523795.1). Taxonomy (GTDB): domain Bacteria; phylum Pseudomonadota; class Gammaproteobacteria; order Burkholderiales; family Gallionellaceae; genus 39-52-133. The sequence continues at coordinate 37,686 of DATDDN010000072.1, forward strand.
GGCGGAATTCTTGCCATCCAGCATGAAGTCGATGAACTGCAGCGCCAGGTCGGGGCGCGGGCCGGATTTGTGCAGGACCATGGAATCGAGCGCAAGCACGGCGCCCTCTTTGGGGATGCTGGCGGCGATGGTGAACTTGCGTCCTGCCCGCTGCGCATCGAGGTTGGCCTGGAAGATGTCGTTGGAGTAGCCGTGCACCAGCCAGATGTTGCCCACGGCCAGCTCCTTGATGTAGCTGGAGGCGTTGAATGCCGCCCAGTAGGGCTTGGCGCGGATGATGAGGTCGCGCGCCTGCTTCCAGTGCGCCTCGTCGGTATCGTTTGCGGAGTAGCCGAGATAGCGCAGCGCGGCGGCCATCAGTTCGCGCTGGCTGTCGAGTACGGTGACGCGACCCTTGATCTTTTCCAGGTAGCGCGGCTCGAAGATCACCGCCCAGGTATCGGTGGGCAGGCCCAGTGCCTGCATCTTCTGCACGTTGTAGCCGAGCAGCGTCAAGGTGTAGGCATACGGCACGGAGAACTTGTTGCCGCGATCGAAGGGGGTGTCGAGATAGGCCGGATTAATGTTCTTCAGATGCGGCAGTTTGCTCTTATCGAGCGGGCGCAGCGCGTGCTGGCGGATGAGCGACTCCACCGCGTTGCCGGTGGGCACGATGATGTCGTAACCGGTGGCGCCCGCAGCGAGCTTGGCCAGCATCTCTTCGTTGTCGGAGTAGTAATCCTGCTCCACCTTGCAGCGGCACTGCTGCTCGAAGCGGGCGATGGTGGAGGCGGAGATGTAGTTGTTCCAGTTGTAGAGGTGGAGCTCGTCGGCAGCCTGGGCAGCAACAGAAACAAACCATAAGCCAAAGAGAACACCGAGCAGACAGCGATTGTGGCGGTATGCGCGGTTTTCTCTGTGATCTCTGTGGCCAAACTTCTTCATGCCTTCCCCTTCAGCGCATCCGGCGCAAAGCGTGTGGCCAGCAGTATCATCACCAGGGTGAGCAGCATCAGGATGGTGGACACCGCATTGACCTCCGGGGTGACAGCGATCTTGATCATCGAGTAGATGCGCAGCGGCAGGGTGGAAACGCCGACGCCGGCGGTGAAGAAGGTGATGACGAAATCGTCGATGGAAAGCGTGAAGGCCATCAGCCAGCCGGCGATGACGCCGGGCAGGATGAGAGGGAAGGTGATGTGGCGAAACGTCTGCCAGGGCGTGGCGCCGAGGTCGCGCGCAGCCTCGAAGATGCTGTCGTCCATGCCGGCCAGGCGGGCACGCACGATCACGGCGACGAAGCCGATGGAGAAGGTGATGTGCGCGAGGATGATGGACAGCATGCCCAGGGTGAGGTTGAGTACCTGGATGAAGAACAGCAGCAGCGACACGCCCAGCAGGATCTCGGGCATCGCCACCGGGGTGAGCACCATGAAGGTGAGCACGCGCATGCCGTAGCGCTGCATCGCCATGCCGGCCATGGTGCCGAGCAGCGTGGCGATACTGCTGGAGACGAGTGCAATGAACAGCGAGTTGGCGGCGGCCAGCAGCATGTCGTCGTCGTGCAGCAGCACGTCGTACCAGCGCCAGGTGAAGCCCGCCCACTCGGCATTGAGGCGCGAGTCATTGAAGGAGTAGGCGATCACGATCAGCAGCGGCAGGTAGAGGAAGGCATACACCGCCAGCGCCGCCAGCCACAGCATCAGGCCGCGCCGCCCGGCACCGCCCTGCTCTGCCTCCGTGAAAGCGCTCAGCTTAAGCATAACGGCCTTTCGTGCTGCCCAGCTTCGCAGCTATCCACACGACCAGCAGCACCACCAGCGTGAGCATGATGGACAGCGTGGAGCCGAAGGGCCAGTCGCGCGTGGCGAGAAACTGCTCCTTGATCAGGTTGCCGATCAGCATGTCGCGCGTGCCGCCCAGGATGTCGGGAATGGCGAACATGCCCAGCACCGGGATGAACACCAGCGCCGAGCCCGACAGGATGCCCGGCAGCGACAGCGGGAAGGTGACTTTCCAGAAGCGATGCCAGGTGTTGGCGCCGAGGTCCTGCGCGGCATCCAGCAGATTGGGGTCATGCTTTTCCAGGTTGGTATACAGCGGCAGCACCATGAACGGCAGGTGCACGTACACCATGGCGATCAGCACCGCGAAGGGCGAGAACAGCAGGCTCACCGGGGCGATGCCGAACGCGCCGAGCAGACCGTTGATGGCCTGGCTGAGCGCGGCCTGCGGACCGAGCAGGATCATCCAGGCATACACGCGGATGAGGAAGCTGCTGGCAAAGGGCAGCACCACCAGCAGCACCATCAGGTCGCGGCTCTTCTTCGGGCTGCGCGCAATCAGCAGCGCCAGCGGATAGGCCAGCGCGAGGCAGATCAGCGTGGTGAAGAGGGCGACAAGAAACGACTTGAACAGAATCTGGCTGTATAGGATGTCGCTGAAGAAGAACCGGTAGGTTTCCAGGGTGAAGCCCTGCAGCGTGTTGGGGTCTGCCGCATGGATGGGAGCCAGCCCGCCGAATTCGCCGGGATAGCGGAACGAGGCGACCACCATGATGATGCTGGGGGCGACAAAGAAAAACATCAGGAACACAAACGGCGGACCGCTCACCAGCCACTTGGTGGCGCGCTCGATCGGCGAGCGCCTGAGACGCTCTTCGGGCTGGCTAGCCATGCAGGAACACTCCCGCATCGTGGCGCCAGCCCACGCGTACCGCGTCGCCCACCTCGTACAGCTCGGCGCGGCCCGGCGCCGAGTTCGGCAGCAGCGCCTCCAGCAGAAGGCCGTTTTCCAGCTGCACCTTGAATACGGTGACGTCGCCGCGGTAGAGGAAGTTATGCACGGTGCCGGGAAAATGGTTTTTCAGTTCGCTCACTTCGCCGTGCGTGCCCAGGCGCACCTGCTCGGGACGGATGGCGAAGGTGCCCCTGGCACCCGCCGCCACGCCGTCGTGCGGTGAGGCAATGATTTCGCCCAGCCCGGCTATGGACAGGCGTGTGTGGCCATGCGCAGCTTCCACCACCTGCGCATCGAACATGTTGATGTGGCCGATGAAGTCTGCAACGAAGCGGCTCTGCGGGAAGCCATACAGCCTGGCCGGCTCATCCACCTGCGCCACGCGCCCCTGGTCCATCACCGCGATGCGGTGCGACAGCGCCAGCGCTTCGACCTGCGCGTGAGTGACGAACACGAAGGTGACGCCGACATCGCGCTGCAGGTTGATCAGCTCGATCTGCATCTCCTCCCTCAGCTTGGCGTCCAGCGCGCCCAGCGGCTCATCCAGCAGCAGCAGGCGCGGCCGGTTCACCAGACCGCGCGCCAGCGCCACGCGCTGCTTCTGCCCGCCGGAAAGTTCATGCGGGTAAGCGCCAGCCTTGTCGGTGAGGTGTACCTGTTCCAGCACTTCCTGCAGCATTTTCTTCGCCTCGGCTTCGGGGCGGCGCGCCATCCTGAGCGGGAAAGCGATGTTCTGCGCGACGGTCATGTGCGGGAACAGCGCATAGCTCTGGAACACGGTGTGCAGCGGGCGTTTCTCGGGAGGGGTGTCGGCCAGGTCCTTGCCGTCGAGCAGTATCTGTCCGGCATCGGGCAGATCGAAGCCGGCAATCATGCGCAGGATGGTGGTCTTGCCGCAGCCGGAAGGGCCGAGCAGGGTAAAGAATTCGCCCGCCTCGATGCCGAGGCTGACGTTGTCCACCGCGACGAAATCACCGAAGCGGCGAGTGACATTCCTGATCTCGAGCAGAGCCATGGTTCATTCTAGCCCTGCTGCATGGCTGTGCCTAGGTGATATCGGAGGCGATCGTAGTTGCGCCAAATCTCATGAGATCGCCCGACAAGTCGGGCTCCTACAAGCGAATCAGCTTAGGTCAGTTTATTTCTGGATTACGGCACAAAAAAACGCACGTAACCAACCTGCATCCCAGAGCTCCGCAAGGCGCCTCCAGAAATTCAAAATTCTAAGCGAGACAAGGCGCGAAGAAGATTTGACTGCGCCGCATATATCAATATGCAAGCGGTCAAATCTTCTGAGCAACGCCGTATCGGACGAAGTTTGAATTTCTCGAGGTGCCTTCAGTGCAGCTTGACCTGCGGGTCAATGCCCTTGCGCAGGAAGTGCAGCAGGGTGATCAGCAAGGCGCGTGGCCAGCCGTAAAGCGTTGCCTGGTGGACCTTGTACAGGGTGAGGTAGACGAAGCGGGCGATGAAGCCGGAGATCATCATGCTGCCGGCGAGGCCGCCCATCAGGTTGCCGACGGTGCTGTATTTGCCCATCGCCACCAGCGAGCCGTAATCCTTGTAGGTGTACTCCAGCAGCGGCTCGCCCTTGAGGCGGTGCAACAGGCTCTTGTACAGCGTGGATGCCTGCTGATGGGCAGCCTGTGCGCGCGGTGGCACGGTGTTGCCCTGGTCGTCCAGCGGGCAGGCAGCGCAGTCGCCGATGGCAAAGATGTTTTCGTCACGGGTGGTCTGCAGGTTGCGCTTCACCACCAGCTGGTTGATGCGGTTGGTTTCCAGGCCTGCGATGTCCTTGAGGAATTCCGGTGCCTTGATGCCGGCCGCCCACACCTTGATGGCAGCGGGAATCATGTCGCCATCGGAGGTAAGGATGCCGTCTTCGCGGATTTCCACCACGCGCTTCTGCAGGTGCACGGTTACGCCGAGGCGGTGCAGTTCGCGCATCGCCGCATCCGACAGCGACGGCGGCAGCGCGGGCAGGATGCGCGGTCCGGCTTCGATTACGTGCAGCTTGATGTCTTCGGCCGGGTCAATGGTATCCAGGCCATAGGCGGACACCTGGCGGGTCACGTGATGCAGCTGGGCAGCCAGCTCCACGCCGGTGGCGCCCGCGCCGACGATGGCCACGTCGAGCTGGCCCTGCTTGATCGGTTTTTCCTGGGTGTGCGCCTTGAGCATGCAGTTGAGCAGCTTCTGCTGGAAGCGCTCGGCCTGTTCGGTGCTGTCCAGGAACAGGCAGTTTTCCTGCACGCCCGGGATGCCGAAATCGTTGCTCAGGCTGCCCACCGCAAACACCAGGGTGTCGTAACGGAAGCGGCGCTCGTGAATGATCTCGTCGCCGTCTTCATTGTAGGTGGGCGCCAGCAGCACTTCCTGGGTGGTGCGGTCCAGGCCGACCACGCGGCCGAGGCGGTAGCGGAAATGGTTCCAGCGCGCCTGGGCCAGGTATTCCAGCTCGTCTTCGGAGGAGTCCAGCGTACCTGCGGCCACTTCATGCAACAGCGGTTTCCAGATGTGGGTGCGGCTTGAATCGATCAGGGTGATGTGGGCCAGCTTCTTCTTGCCCAGCTTCTTGCCCAGACGAGTGGCCAGTTCCAGGCCGGCGGCACCGCCGCCCACGATGATGATTTGATGAAGTTCAGACATTGCGCAGTTGGGAAGATCAGCGAATTAGCAATTGCTGAATTATAGCGCTGTGCCGCAGCCGCGCAGAAGAAATTGCATGCAGGTCAGTTGGCAACCGGATGGAGCGAGGGGGCGACAAAGCAGGCCGTGCTGGCCCGCTCAAAGGCAGACGGAGGAAAGGGTTAGTTGCGCATCAGCTTTTCAATGATCTTGCCGGCCGCGATTACGCTGGACAGGATGGCGACGCCAACAAACACGCTGTTCGAGCCACCGCCCCGGAACACGCCGTCAAAAGCGAAGAACAGGAAGAAGCCGATGCCGACCAGACTCAACGATTGTGCAACCAGATTGCTCATTTCCAACACTCTCCCATGCCCGTCCAGGCGACTGTTTCATTATCGCCGACCCACGGCATATACTCAATGTGAACAACCTTTTCACAAACATGGCCAGAAGCCGAAACGTGAGCTGATGCACCATTACCGGCGATGGCAGACTATCTGATCTAACTGCTGGTCATTTCGTCGATGATCTGGCTGATCACTATCACACCCGCCAGAATGGTAACGCCGATGAACACGCTGACAGAACCACCCGCCCTGAACGTGCCCTCGTATGCGTAGTAGGTGAATACACCCATCGCCACCAGTTTGAGCAAATTGGAAATGATCTTGACAACCGCAATCACCAGCATGTCCCCCCCACTCACGTTCTGATCCAAGGTTAAGTTGGGAGCATTATCGGCTGCGTGCCTGGCGCAAACAATGATGCGAAAGATCTAATTTTGCATTAGCTCTATCTAGTTAGTATCTAGATAGCCCCAACGGCATGCTAGGCATGCGTACGCCTTCCGGCATATGGACTTCTTCTGCCGCGGTGCTAGATTGGCTGCACTACCAAGCGAGGCTGGTGATTGAGATGATCTCCGTGGCAACAGACCCGAAAAGCGTTCTGGCGGGCACAACTCCCCAAGCCGGAGGGAATCGTGACTGCCAGCTTCGCAAGCTGGGAACCGATCTGTTCGTTTGCCTGGAAGGCAAGGCCTGTACGTTTGCCGTGCCCTACGGTTACCTGGCTTTCTGCAAACACCCGAATGTGCAAAGCTGGCATACCGCCTGATTCAAGCGCCTCCGCTGCTCGCTCCAGCCCGCCTTGCTTACTCTGCCTGCCGCGGCCAGATAAATGACTTCTGCGGTGCGGTTGAAACCTTTGGCCAGCGCCCGGAGGGTGCGTCCACACTCCACACTTCACCAAATCAAAAAGCCGCCCACGAGGGGCGGCTTTTTAATTTGGCGGAGAGGGAGGGATTCGAACCCTCGATACGGAATTACCGTATGCCTGATTTCGAGTCAGGTACATTCAACCACTCTGCCACCTCTCCAGATGACTTTCACGCAAACAACGTGCCCGTGACGGCGAATTCATTGACCGTCCCTGTTGTGGGGACGCGCATTTTACCAGCAAGAGGCGAAAATCGGGCAGAATGTTTCCATGCGCAAAATACCGATCTGGAAAATTGCCGCTGGAGTAGCCCTCGGCACGGTGCTGGGCATTGCGCTTTGGGCCAGCTACAAGGTCCTGCAACCGGTTGCGCCGTGGAGCCAGGGCGAACTGGTGGTAATCCTGCCGCCCAGCGACAGCCTGGACCAGCAGTTTGACGGGCACCTGGCCGAACTGTTCGCCGGCTACCTGGGGGTCAAGCTCAAACCGATTACGCTGTATCCGCACCAGGTGTTGACCGCCCTGGCCAAGCACCAGGCCCATTTTTCTGCCATCGGCATGCGTGCCAACGAGGCGGTGAGCTATTTCAAGTTCGGCACACCCTACCAGACGCTCCGCGAACGCATCGTATGCGAAGATGACGCCCCCCTGCAGATGGATGAGCTGAAATCAAGAAAGATCATCGTGGCCGCCGGCTCGGCAGAGGACGCGACGCTGCAGGCTGCACGCAAGAAGATCCCCTGGCTCAGCTGGCAGGTCAGCAAACACGAGATGCCCGGTGACCTGCTGGAGAGGGTTGCGCTGGGCGAACTGGATTGCACCCTCGCCAACGAGGAACAGGTCGCCACCATGCGAAATTTCCACCCGGACATGCAGATCGGCCAGAGCCTGGACACACCCTCGCAGCTGGCCTGGGCCTTGCCAGCCGACGCAGACCCTCTGCTGCTGGAAAAAATGCAGGAATTCTTTGAGCAGATCAACGAGGATGGCACGCTTGATCGCCTGATCGAGCAGTATTACGGGCATAACACGCGCATCGAGCCCATAGATGCCGCGGCTTTCATCACCAAGGCCAGCACCGTGCTGCCGCACTACCGCCAGCTGTTCGAACAGGCGGCCGCGCTCACCGGCATCGAATGGCAGCTGCTGGCCGCCATGGCCTACCGCGAATCGCACTGGGATCCGCTCGCCACCTCGTACACCAATGTGCGCGGCATGATGATGCTGACAGAAGACACAGCGGATCGCATGAAAGTCTCCAACCGCCTCGATCCGCGCGAGAGCATCATGGCCGGTGCGCGCTACCTGCAGATGCTGAAGGAGCAGCTGCCGCTGCGCATCGACGAACCGGATCGCACCTGGTTTGCCCTGGCCGCCTACAACCAGGGCATGGGCCATCTGGAGGACGCTCGCGCGCTGGCGCAGCGCAGCGGCCTGGACCCCGACTCCTGGCTGGACGTGCAGAAGGTGATGCCGCGCCTGAGCATCCCTGGCGTGGCCCTTACGACCAAGCATGGCTTTGCGCGCGGCGGCGAAGCAGTCATTTTCGTGGAGACGGTACGGCTGTACCAGGACATCCTCAATCGCCTGATGCGCGAGGACTACAAACTGTTACGCCTGCCCGAGTATCAGCTCTTCCTTGACCCCCGCCAGGCGCATTAGCGTTCAGCCCGCGCGCAGGATATCCAGCCCGCCCATATAGGGCCGCAACGCCTCAGGAATCCTGACGCTGCCATCAGCCTGCTGATAATTCTCAAGCACCGCCACCAGCGTGCGGCCTACGGCCAGACCGGAACCGTTGAGGGTGTGCAACAGCTCCGGCTTGCCCGCGGCATTGCGGAAACGTGCCTGCATGCGGCGTGCCTGGAAGGCCTCGAAGTTGGAGCAGGAGGAAATTTCGCGATAGGTGTTCTGCGCCGGCAGCCACACTTCGATGTCATAGGTCATCGCCGACGAGAAGCCCATATCACCGGTGCACAGACGCACCACGCGATACGGCAGGCCAAGTTTCTGCAGCACTGTTTCGGCGTGGTTGAGCAGGTCCTCCAGCGCCGCGTAGGAATGCTCGGGGTGCACCATCTGCACCAGCTCCACCTTGTCGAACTGGTGCTGACGGATCATGCCGCGCGTGTCGCGGCCATACGATCCGGCCTCGCTGCGGAAGCACGGCGTGTGCGCCACGAACTTCATCGGCAGCTGTTCCAGCGGCACGATGCTGTCGCGCACCATATTGGTCACCGGCACTTCGGCGGTCGGGATCAGGTAGAAATTCTGTTCTCCGCCATCGCCCGTCTGGCGCGGCACGCGGAACAGGTCTTCCTCGAACTTGGGCAGCTGGCCGGTACCATACATGGACTCCGCATTCACCAGATACGGCACATAGGCTTCCACGTAGCCGTGCTTGTCTGTGTGCAGGTCGAGCATGAACTGCGCCAGGGCGCGATGCATGCGCGCCAGCGGGCCTTTCAGCAGCGAGAAGCGCGCGCCGGCGATCTTGGTGGCGGTTTCGAAATCGAGCACGCCCAGGCCCTCACCGAGGCTGACATGATCCTTCACCTCGAAATCGAATTTAGTCGGCTCGCCTACCTTGCGTACCTCGACGTTGTCCGCCTCGGACTTGCCCACCGGCACATCGGCATTGGGTGTGTTGGGTATGGTGGCGACAAAGCTGTGCATGTCCTGCTGGATGCGTTCCAGCTGCGTTTCCAGCGCCTTCAGTTCGTCGCCCAGGCTGGCTACTTCCGCCAGGATAGCCGACACGTCCTCGCCCTTTGCCTTGGCCTGGCCGATCTGCTTGGATGTCGCATTGCGTTTGGCCTGCAGCTCCTGCGTGCGCACCTGCACGCTCTTGCGCTCGCCTTCCAGCTGCTCGAATCGAGCAGTGTCCAGCACATAGCCGCGCGTCGCCAGGCGTGCAGCGACGGCAGTCAGATCGTTACGCAGGGATTGAATATCTAGCATTGAAAACCTCAAGTCAAAATCAATTTAGCCACAGCATCCGTAGGTTGGGTTAGGCCGACAAGCCGTAACCCAACCTACATTTTCTTTTTCGCCTTTGCATCCAGCTTGCGCAAATACGCCAGCTTCTCGGCAATCTTCGCTTCCAGCCCGCGTTCGGTCGGCTCGTAGAAGCTCACCGCCGGCATGCCCTCGGGGAAGTAGCTTTCGCCTGCCGCATAGCCTTCTGCCTCGTCGTGTGCGTAACGGTAATCCTTGCCGTAATCGAGCTGCTTCATCAATTTGGTCGGTGCGTTGCGCAGGTGCAGCGGCACCGGGCGGGACTGGTCCTGCTTGACGAAGGCGCGGGCGGCATTATACGCGACATAGCCCGCATTCGACTTGGCCGCCACGGCCAGGTATAGCACGGCCTGCGCCAGCGCCAGCTCGCCTTCCGGGGAGCCGAGGCGCTCGTAGGTTGCCGCCGCGTCGTTGCACAGCTGCATGGCACGTGGGTCGGCCAGGCCGATGTCCTCCCACGCCATGCGCACGATGCGCCGCGCCAGGTAGCGCGGGTCGGCGCCACCGTCGAGCATGCGTACCAGCCAGTACAGCGCGGCATCCGGGTTGGAACCGCGCACCGATTTGTGCAGTGCGGAGATCTGGTCGTAGAACGCCTCGCCCCCCTTGTCGAAGCGGCGCAGGTTCTGCGCCAGGGTGTTGTCGAGGAATTCGGTGGTGACCTGGCTCACCCCGGCGGTGTGCGCCGCGGTGTCGAGCTGCTCCAGCACGTTGAGCAGACGGCGTGCATCACCATCGGCATAGCCGATGATGCGCTGCATGGCAGCATCGTCGAAGGCTATGCCCTGCAGGGTGTGTTGCTGGGCACGCGCAAACAATTGCGCCATCTCGTCTTCCGACAGCGATTGCAGCACGTACACCTGAGCGCGTGACAGCAGCGCGCTGTTCACCTCGAACGACGGGTTCTCGGTGGTGGCGCCGATGAAGGTGACCAGGCCCTGCTCGACAAAAGGCAGGAAGGCATCCTGCTGCGACTTGTTGAAGCGGTGCACCTCGTCCACGAACAGGATGGTGTGGCGCCCGCTCTGCTGCAGGGTGTGCTGGGCCTGCGCGATGGCGTCGCGGATGTCCTTCACCCCGGACAGCACCGCCGACAGCGGTACGAATTCGGCATCGAAGGCCGAGGCCATCAGGCGCGCCAGGGTGGTCTTGCCCACGCCCGGCGGCCCCCACAGGATCATCGAGTGCAGCTTGCCCGACTCAAACGCCAGGCGCAGCGGCTTGCCCGGCCCGAGCAGGTGGGACTGGCCGATCACCTCATCGATATGCTGCGGGCGCAGGCGCTCGGCCAGCGGCGCTGCCGGTTGCGCAGAGGCAAACAGGTCGCTCATTACTCGCCCAGCACGTCCGCCCCCTTGGGCGGCGTGAAGCGGAACAGGCCGGGAGCCAATTTGGGGTTGCGCTGCATGTGATCGAAGCGCAGCACGGTGGTGTGGCCAAAGGCATCCTGCAGCTCCATCACCACCAGCTCGCCTTGCGCATTGAACGCCATCAGGATCTTGTCGAAGCTGGTATCGTGCGCCCTGGCCTGCGCCTCCAGCCAGTCCAGGCCGTCCTTCTCACCCTTGTCGTGCAGCTCGAAGGCGCGCTCGATCTCGTTGTTGCCTGACAGGAGTGCAGCCGGGCTGCTACCCAGCGCAGCGTCCAGTTTCTTCACCGTCACCTGGTTCAGATCCACGTCATACATCCAGAAGCGGCTGCCATCGCCGATGATCAGCTGCTCGTAGGGCTTCTGGTAGGACCAGCGGAATTTGCCGGGGCGCACGAACTGCATGGTGCCGGAGGCAGACTGGATCTTCTTGCCGTTCTTGTCCTGCACCGCCTGGGTAAAGTTGGCCTGACCGGATTGCGTGCCACTGATGAAGGCGCGCAGCTTGTCGCTGGCGCCGGCATAAGCCGAACAGGAGGTGAACAACAGCACGGCGACTGTAACTAGATATTTCATGATTTTCTCTCTATCGGATTGAAACAGGCTGGAGCAACGCGGCGATGTGGTACGCGCCTACTCCTGTCGCGCAGGCGCCAGCACCTCGCGGTTGCCATTGCTCTGCATCGGCGAAACCAGGCCGGCCTTTTCCATCTGCTCGACCAGACGCGCCGCACGGTTATAGCCTATGCGCAGGTGGCGCTGCACCAGCGAAATGGAGGCGCGGCGATTCTTCAGCACGATCTCCACCGCCTGGTCGTACAGCGGGTCAGACTCTGCATCGCCCCCGCCCTCACCCAGCTCGCCGCCCTCCGCCTCCTCCGCGCCGGTCAGCACACCGTCGATGTACTGCGCCGGCCCCATCGCCTTGATGTGCTCGATCACGCGGTGCACCTCCTGATCGGACACGAAGGCGCCATGCAGGCGCTGCGGATGGCCGCTGCCCGGCGGCAGGTAGAGCATGTCGCCCTGACCCAGCAGGGCTTCGGCGCCCATCTGATCGAGGATGGTGCGCGAATCGATCTTGGACGAGACCTGAAACGACACGCGCGTGGGCACGTTGGCCTTGATCAGGCCGGTGATCACGTCCACCGAGGGCCTTTGTGTGGCCAGCACCAGGTGCATGCCGGAAGCGCGCGCCTTCTGCGCCAGACGGGCGATCAGCTCTTCCACCTTCTTGCCCACCACCATCATCAGGTCCGCCAGCTCGTCGATGAACACCACGATGAAGGGCAGCTCTTCCAGCGCCTCCGGATGCTCGGGGGTGAGCGAGAAGGGGTTGGTCAGCGGTTCGCCGGCCTTGATCGCATCGCGCACCTTCTGGTTGTAGCCGGCGATGTTGCGCACGCCCAGCGCGGACATCAGGCGGTAGCGCTTGTCCATCTCCTGCACGCACCAGTTGAGGCCGGCCGCGGCCTGGCGCATGTCGGTGACCACCGGCGCGAGCAGGTGCGGGATGCCCTCATACACCGACAGCTCCAGCATCTTGGGATCGATCAGCAGCAGGCGCACCTGCTGCGGTGTGGATTTGTACAGCAGCGACAGGATCATGGCGTTGATCGCCACCGACTTGCCCGAGCCGGTGGTGCCGGCCACCAGCACGTGCGGCATCTTGGCCAGGTCGGCCACTGCCGGCTTGCCGGAGATGTCCTTGCCCATCACCATGGTCAAGGGAGAGTGCATCTCGGCATACGCCTGCGAGCTGAGGATCTCGGACAGGTGCACCGTCTGGCGCTTGGGGTTGGGCAGCTCGAGCGCCATGTAGGCCTTGCCGGGGATGGTTTCCACCACGCGCAGGCTCACCACCGCCAGCGCGCGCGCCAGATCCTTCGCCAGGTTGGTGATCTGGCTGCCCTTCACGCCGGTGGCCGGGTCGATTTCGTAACGGGTGATCACCGGGCCGGGATAGGCTGCGACCACTTTCACTTCCACACCGAAATCCTTCAGCTTGCGCTCGATCAGGCGCGAGGTGAATTCCAGCGTATCCGGAGAAATGGTTTCCATCTCGCCGCCAGCCGGGTCCAGCAGATGCAGCGGCGGCAGCGGCGAATCAGGCATCTCGGCAAACAGCGGCGCCTGTTTCTCCTGTACGGCGCGGGTGGATTTCTGCACCTCGATCACCGGCTGCTCGATACGGATGGGCAGATGCTCTTCCACCCGCTTCTTCTCCTCCTGCACGACGGCCTGGCGCTCGGTCACTGCCTGCGCGCCGATGCGCTTGTCCTGGCGTGTCTGCCAGGCACGACGTGCCCACAGGTAGAAGGCTTCGAGCCTGCTGCCCAGCCACTCGGCCAGACGCAGCCAGGACAGGCCGCTGAACAGACTGATGGTGCTCGCGAGCAGCACCAGCAGCAACAGGGTCGCGCCGGTAAAGCCGAGCAGGTGCGACAGGCCTCCCGCCAGCACCGTCCCCAGCATGCCGCCGGGCGCCTGCGGCAGCGCCACTTTCCAGCTATGCAGGCGCAACGCTTCCAGCGCGCTGCTGGAAGCGAGCAGCACCGCAAAACCGATCAGTGCCAGCCACAACGCGCGCGAATCGAACAGGCTGTCGGCATGGGGTTCGTCCGGATGCAGGCTGCGGTAGCTGCAGTGCACGCGCTGCACCAGCAGCAGCACCCACCACCAGGCCGAAAAACCGAACAGGTAGAACAGCACGTCGGCCAGCCAGGCGCCCAGCACGCCGCCGGGATTGTGAACGACACCATCGGTACCGCTGTGCGACCAGGCAGGATCGTTGCGGTCGTAGCCGTGCAGGATGAGGATGAAATACAGCGCCAGCGCCACCAGCATCAGCCAGCGCGATTCGCGCAGCAGACGCGCCAGGCGCTCAGGGAGCGGCGGCGACTGCCGCAGGTGATTGCCTTGCTTCATTGGATTACTGCAACCTCCGGCTGCTCGGACGCACGTCCGGCACGTTGTCTATCAGTCCCAGGCTGCGTGCCTTGCGCACGGCATCCACGCGGCTGCCCACCTTGAGGGTCTGGTACGCGGCGGCGATGTGCACCTTCACCGTACCCTCGGCCAGGTTCATGGCGGAGGAAATTTCCTTGTTGGTGAGGCCGGCAGCCAGGTGCTGCAGCACCTGCTGCTGGCGCTTGGTGATGTTGTACTGGCTGGCCGCGGCGTTGCTGTGATCCATCTCGCCGCCACCCAGCGCTGCCTCTGACTGCGCCAGCAGCTGCGGCGGCAGGTAGATGCCGCCGTCCAGCACCATGCGCAAGGCGCTTACCATGATCTTGCCCGAGGTCATTTTGGAGATGAAGCCCATCGCGCCGTATTCCATCACCCACTCGATGTCGGTGCGCTGGTCGGAGCCGGACACCACCACCAGCGGCACGCCGGGAAAGCGCTGGTGAAAGATGCGGATCGAGGTGACGCCATCGCTGCCGGGCATGTTCAAGTCCAGCAAAGCCAGATCCAGCTCGGGATGAGCCTCGGCCTGCGCGAGCGCCTCGCCAAACGAGGCTGCGTCAAAAATCTCGACTTCATCACTGAGCTGCTGCAATACATAGCGCATGCCGTCACGAAACAGGGCATGATCGTCTGCCAATAGAACCTGCAATTTCATACTGCATCCCCCTGACTTTATGTAGTTATCATACCACTACAGAGCGCCACCCTCATGCCTCGCCGTGCAAGGCAGCATACATCACCGAGCGCAGGCGTGCCGGGGTAATCGGCTTGTGCAACAGGCGCGCGCCGCTACCCTGAATGTCCAGCAAGGTCTGCGCCTCGGTGTCCCCCGTCAACACCAGCGCGGGCAGGCTGCTGCCCCATTGCTCGCGCATCTGCCGGATCACGTCCAGCGCCGTCACGCCCAGTGGCAGGCGATAGTCGCACACCAGGATATCCGGGCGCCGCCCACCCGCGTTGAGCGCCGGCATCACCTCGTCCGGCATGGCGCCGTCACTGACGCGGCAACCCCATTGCCGCATCAGCGCCGCCACGGTGTGGCGGATATCCTCGTCGTCTTCCACCAGCGCCACCGCCACGCCGTCGAGATCATGCAGGGCCGGCGCGGGCGCAAACGAGGTGCTCACGCGGCCGGCATCGCCGCTCTGCACCCGCAGGCTGAACACCGAGCCCTTGCCTTGCTCGGAACTGACCTCGATGCGGTAGCCCAGCAGGGCAGCCAGGCGGCGCACGATGGACAGGCCCAGGCCCAGGCCGAGGCGGCGGTCGCGCTGCGGGTTGCTGGCCTGGAAATACTCATCGAAGATGTGTGGCAGATTCTCCGCGCTGATGCCGATGCCAGTATCAGCCACCTCCAGCAGTATGCGTCCCTCTTCCTCACGGCAGCGCACGCGCACCTCGCCGGAATGGGTGTAGCGTACGGCATTGGAAATCAGGTTGCGCAGGATGCGCTCGAGCAGGTGCGGATCGCTGTACACCGCGTGCGTGCAATTCGACACCTCGAACATCAGCCCCTTGCCGTGTGCCTGCTGGGCAAAATCCAGATACAGGCGATCCAGGATGTCGTGAAGATGGAAATGCCGCCAGCGCACCTCGACCACCCCTGCATCCAGGCGCGACACATTGAGCAACTCGTCGAACATGTCCACCAGCGCATTCACCGATTTGCCGATCTGCCCGGCCAGCTGCAGAGTTGCCTTCTCCTGCGCAGTCTCCTGCAATGCCTCGCTGAACAGCACCAGCGCCTGCAGCGGCTGGCGCAGATCATGACTGGCTGCTGCCAGGAAGCGCGACTTGTCACGGCTGGCCGCCTCGGCGCGGGCGGTCTGCTCTGTCAGCTGCAGGATCAGCGCGTCGTTTTCGTGGCGGCGCTGCAACGAGGTCCAGTAGGTCTGGCTCAATTCGCGGCCGGCATTCAGCACCATCAGCAGGAACAGCAGCAGCATGCCGAACAGCACCCAGTGCACAAAATCTCCGCTCATGCCCAGGCGAAGCAGCAATGGCAGGGTCACCAGCAGCACATAGACATACAGGGTGGGGGGATGCACGGCATTCATGGTCACCGCGCCGGCCGCCAGTCCCAGCACCACGCAGATCAACAGGGTCTGGTATGCCATGTCGGCCGGAAAGAACAGCAGGGCCACACTGCCCCATGCCAGCCCGATGGCGCTGGCATAGCGCAGGAAACGGCCATTCCACAGCCGGCATTGCTCAACCGTAGCCATCGCGGCGCCATGGCGCGAACAGCCCAGCATCTCGATGGCATGCAGGGTATACATGGTGCCCAGCCAGCCCAGCAGGAGCGAGCGATCCGCGTGCTGCCAGAACAGCGCAACGAACAGCAACTCGATCAGCAGTTGCCCGGACACCATCATCGGATACATGTGCAGCCGCGCGCGCAGCTGCGTCTGGCGCAGGTTCAGGTTATCTTCATCGATGTCGAAGCGCAGATCG
>DATDDN010000073.1:0-12691 GCA_036523795.1 Gallionellaceae bacterium
TTCGGCAACGAAGTCCTGCTCGCGGTAGCGGATGATTTTTTCTGCGCCCAGGCTGCGGGTGAAATCGGCCTTGGCGTCATCGCTTACCGTCACCGCCACGCGCGCGCCGAGGTGGCGCGCCAGCTGCACGGCGATGTGCCCGACACCGCCGGCGCCAGCGTGGATCAGGATGGTCTGTCCTGCTTGCAGATTGGCGCGCTCGACCAGTGCCTCCCACACGGTGAGCAGCACCAGCGGCAGCGCGGCGCTCTCCTGCATGGTCATATTCCTGGGTTTGGCGGCAACGTGGTCTTCATGCACGGTTGTGTACTCGGCATAGCAGCCGGGCTCGTCGCCGATTCCGCCGTTGCAGAAATACACCGCATCGCCCACCTTGAAGCGGCTGACCTGCGCGCCCACCGCGTCCACCACGCCGGCACCGTCGCAGCCCAGGATGGCGGGCAGCTTGTCCGGGTAATAGGCCGGCTTGGTGCGCAGCTTGGTGTCAAGCGGGTTGATGCCGGCGGCGGCCAGCTTCACGCGCAGGTGGCGGGGGGAGGGCAGCTCGGGTGTAGGCAGGTCGCGCAGTTGCAGCACGTCGGCCGTGCCGGGGGCGGTGGCGAGTATGGCTTTCATGGCAGTGGGGGCAATAGTGTGAGTGACACCGTATGTTAAACTTGCACCGTCAATTAAGCGAGTTCAGCCATGTCTGGAAACATCTTCGGTAATCTGTTCAGCGTCACTTCCTTTGGCGAATCACACGGGCCGGCCATCGGCTGCGTGGTGGATGGCTGTCCGCCGGGCATGGAGATTTCTGCCGAATATATCCAGCGCGAGCTGGACCGACGCAAGCCGGGCACCTCGCGCCATGTGACGCAGCGGCGCGAATCCGACACGGTGGAAATCCTCTCCGGCGTGTACGAAGGCAAGACCACCGGCACGCCGATCGCACTGCTGATCCGCAACGAAGACCAGCGCAGCAAGGACTATGGCAATATTGCGGAATCTTTCCGCCCCGGCCATGCCGACTACACCTACTGGCAGAAATACGGCATCCGCGACCCGCGCGGCGGCGGGCGCTCGTCGGCGCGCGAAACCGCGGTGCGTGTGGCGGCCGGCGCCATCGCCAAGAAGTGGCTGCACGAGCGCTATGGCGTGGTGATCCGCGGCTACATGGCGCAGCTGGGCGAGATCGTGGTGCCGTTCAAGAGCTGGGGCGACCTCACGGAGGATGGCAACAGTTTCTTCGTGGCGGATGCGAGCTACATCGGCCAGTTGGAGGACTACATGGATGCGCTGCGCAAGTCGGGCGACTCCATCGGCGCCATGCTCACCGTGGTGGCGGAGAACGTGCCGGTGGGCTGGGGCGAGCCGGTGTACGACCGCCTGGATGCCGACATCGCCTACGCCATGATGGGCATCAATGCCGCCAAGGGCGTGGAGATCGGCGCCGGCTTCGGCTGCGTGACCCAGCGCGGCAGCGAACACGGCGATGAACTGACCCCGCAGGGTTTCCTGTCCAACCACGCCGGCGGCGTGCTGGGCGGCATCTCCACCGGCCAGGACATCGTGGCGAACGTGGCGATCAAGCCCACTTCCAGCATCCGCATCCCGCGCCGCTCCATCGACAAGCAGGGCAACCCGGCCATGGTGGAAACTCACGGTCGCCACGACCCCTGCGTCGGCATCCGCGCCACACCCATCGCCGAGGCGATGCTGGCGCTGGTGCTGATCGACCACGCTCTGCGCCACCGCGCGCAGAATGCCGACGTGGTTTGCCCCACGCCGAAGATTCCCGGCCGCGCCGGCTGAACGCCATGCTCGCGGCGCGCACCCTGAGCGTCAACATCAGCTGCCCGCCGGATGCGGTGTACGGGTTTGTGGTGAATCCGGAAAACCTGCCCAGCTGGGCGGGCGGCCTGTGCCAGTCCGTGGACAAATCGGCTGCAGGCTGGATCGTGCACACGCCGCAAGGCGACATGTCATTCCGTTTTGCAGAAAAGAACCCGTTCGGAGTGCTGGATCACTACGTGACCCCGGCGCAGGGCGGCGAGATTCACGTTCCCATGCGCGTGCTGCCCAATGGCAGCGGCAGCATCCTGCTGTTCACCCTGTTCCAGTTGCCCGGCATGTCGGATGATGATTTTGCGCGCGATGCGCAGCTGGTGGAGACGGACTTGCTGACGTTGAAACGAGTGCTGGAAGCGCGTTTCGGCTAGTTGCGCACTCAGGAAGCGCGCTGGTAGAGGTAGTAGCGCTCGTCTTTTTCGCCGATGCGGCCGCCTTCCCAGATCACGTTCCAGTGTCCCTGCTCCTGGTCGCCGCGCGACAGGTTGCCGTGGGTCAGCAGCAGGCTGCAGCCGCGTTCGCCGCCTTCGCGCGTGATGACATTGCCGAAGTAGTGCAGCATGGCCTTCTGGTTGTCGCCCAGGTAGCGGCTGGCGATGCAGTTGTATTTTGCCGGCAGCGATTCCGACAGCGATACCGCCATGCTGCGGTAGCTCTTGCTGCTGTCCAGCCAGGGCAGCCACAGCGTCATCGCCAGAATCCACAGTAGCGTCACGCCGGCCGCCCAGTTGATCACCGAGCGCCGGATGGAGCGGCCCACGCGCCACACCAGCACCACCCACAGCAGCGTGGAAAACAGCGCCAGGGCGAAGGGCAGCAGCTGGAACGAGGGCTCGATTTCGGGCTGGTAGTTCTTCAGCCAGTGGGTGATACGCGAGTCGCTGTTGAAATACAGGTTGAGCCAGCCCGACCACATCAGCAACGCAAGGAAACCGAAAGTCATGATGCCGAACCAGTCCAGTGCATTGGCGGCGCCGCGGCGCAGGCTGGAGAGCGAAGAGGTGGCCAGCAGCGACAGCGGCAGCAGCATGGGCAGGGCGAAGATTTCCTCGATGTTGGGCACGAAGCTGAGCGTGACCAGCATCACCGCAAAGGTCACCAGCAGCAGCTGGAACTCAGGCTGCTGCACCACCTTCTTGCGCGCATGCCACACGGCCCAGGCAGCCATCGGCAGCGCTGGCCAGGCAAACCAGGGCAGGATCTTCACGTAGTAGAACGCATCGTCGAAGTCGCCCTTGTGGGCGTAGTCGAACCAGCGCCCGATATTGAGCTTCCACGCCCACTCCAAGAACAGGTGCGGCGAACGCTGGTACAGCAGCCAGGGCCAGATGGTGAGCCAGGGCAGCGCACACAGCACGGCGACGGCCAGCGTGGTGGCAAAGGCGCGCGTGCGCCACACGCGGAACATCAGCAGACCTGCGCTGATGGAGACAAACAGGATGGGCGCGATGAAGCCCTTGGACATGAAACCGATGCCCACGCCGGTGCCGATCAGCAAGCCGGGCAGCCAGGTGCGGCGTAGGCTGAGGGCCATGCCGTAGATCATCATGGCGCAGCCGGTGAGCAGGGCCAGGTCGGTGACCAGGAAATGGGTGCGCACCAGCATGCCGAGGCAGCCCACCAGAATCACCGCGCTGACCCAGCCGCGCCCCTTGCCGAACAGCTCGCGCCCGGCAAAGCCGATGAACATCAGGGTGAGAGCGTTGTAGAGGCCGCTGGCCAGGCGTGCGCCGTCGTGCAGCGCGAGGTGCGGCGACAGCAGCTTGGCAAAGGCTGCGGCCGTCATGTAGAACAGCGGCGGCTTGTCCATGAACGGCTCGCCCGCCAGTGCCGGCACCAGCCAGTCGCCGCTCTGCAGCATCTGGTACACCACGCCGAAGCTGTAGGCCTCGTCCGGCTTCCACGGATCGTGGCCGAGCAGGCCGGTGCCGATCCAGGTTGCCAGCAGCAGCGCGAAGAACAGCGTCTTCGTCGGTGTCATCGCGGGTTCGGCCAGGGGATGGTGATGGAGAAACATGCAGGGCAGTCTTATGCAGTCAGCGAAAGAGTCCGGTCTGTGGCGGGTTTTGCTCTGGGTGCGCAGTATGCCAGATCACGCACACAAAAAAAGGCAGCGCAGGCTGCCTTTTTTGCGGGTTGGTCGCAACGTGCCATCAGGCAGCTTTGGCGCCCTTGTTGTACTTCTGGTTGAACTTCTCGATGCGGCCGGCAGTGTCCACGATCTTCTGTGTGCCTGTGTAGTAAGGGTGGCATGATGCGCACACCTCGACATGCAGGGGCTTGCCCATGGTCGAGCGGGTCTGGAAAGTGTTGCCACAGCTGCAGGTCACTGTGATCTCTTTGTAATCTGGGTGAATGTCGGCTTTCATCTTTGTCTTCCTAAAAAATTGGTGCGGCAGAGGAGTACGCACGCATAAGGGCGCGAATTATCCACGAAAGCCCCTGTTTTGGCAAGCATTGGTCTTGAAGGCTGGATGAATGGCGCAAGTGTCATCCGGGTTGAGGCCAGGCCGTCGCCTTCAGCACGGGGGGAAACCAGCCAGCTTTTCAGAGTACACTGCATGCCGGCCAATGGATTGGCTAAAAAAGTTTAATGGAAATAAAGAATTATACGCGGCGACGTATCGCGGGGTGTTGGCGTGTTAGAGCTGCCCCGGGATCCTGCGAGGGCCCAAAATTGGAGGCGTATGAACGGCAAGCTGATAATGGGCCTGATGGTTATTTCCCTACACCTGGCTGGTTGCGATCTTATCTTCCGCGAACATGCCTTTTTGAACCTGGACACAGCGGGCTCATTGCCCGATCCAGTGATCCGCCTGGAGAGTAGGCTGACCGTCTCTGAGTTTCATATATACAAGCACACGCCTACTGATGATGTAAACCACGTGACTGAGTATTGGGGTGCGGTGGCAAAAAGCGTGGATGGCGAAAGATATTTGGGCGAAATCAGGTATGGCAGGTTGCCGGATGGGTATCACGAAACGGTTGCCCCAAGGGCGCTCGATGAGGGGGACTATTACGTGAGAGTCGACGCACACGTTCATGTGATTGCGGGCGGCCAGTTCTATGTGGAAAGAGCGAAAGATGGAAAACTGATTATTGTTAACCCGACGTCCGGTGGGAGATAAGTCGGAGGAAAGAACGGGGTCGGACCTTGCAGACTACAATTCTGAGAAATATCTGATGTGTCAAATGTAAGGCCTGACCCCAGGTTGTGCATTTGATGTGTCAAACGTAAGGGGCTGCCCCCGACTTGCCTTGAAACAGGTCTTGGGTTGTGCTCATTTTTGCATCCCAGTTACTTGATTCTCAAATTCGTAGAAATGATGTTGTGGATGTGTGCCACCATCAATGCAACTCCTGCTACTTAACCAAAACTTCCACCCATTCCAACCGGCTTGCTGCCGCTCTTGCGATGTGGAGAAATTTATATATCTGGCTAATACCTCGTTATTTCTTTCATCAATGATCTCTTCTTCATGTCGCCATCTGTTAAATAGAAGTGGCCCACTCTGCTTCACAATTTTGTTGATGCGTTGGTTCAATAAATATGTATCGGTGTAATTCACCATGTCACCCTGTCGTGTTGAGGGCGCCCCTTTATTCGCCACTAGCCCCTCCATCACCCCCGGATTCTCAGCCTTCCACTGATCCAGCGTCTTATAAACCCAGAATCCGGCATCCCGCGCACAGTAGTATTGATGCACAGCCACGGTTGGCAGCCAATCCCAGAACACCGGCAGGTAAACAATCAGGAAGCCGACGGCCGCGCCCACGTAGCGCTTCTTCCCGGTCCAGCCTTTTTTCTCGATGCCCCAGCGCCAGCCGCGCCGTGTCGCCCACACCAGCAGCGACAGATACAGCACCATTACGATCAATACGATGAGTCCGAACATTACCTTGCACTCCTTTTCAATGCATACGCGAAGCGCCTCGGGGTCAGGCCTTACATTTGACGCGACCTTTTCACAAGTGTAATTCGTAAGGCCTGACGCTCCAACATCCCGCAAGAATCGTGGACTCAATCGATCTCGCTACCCGCTCCGCCATGCCGTGCCAACGCAGACTGTCGCATCCGCGCTACGGCAGCTGATCGCGCAGCAAGCGGCGCTCCTGCAAGGGCGGATGGCTAAGCGCCGGCGCATTGGCTAGAATCCGCATCTTCGACCAACTCTCTGAGGCATATCGGGAAATGCAGACATTGACGCGCCAGGACTACAAGACCTTGCTGCTGGCCGCGCTGGGCGGCGCGCTGGAGTTTTACGATTTCATCATCTTCGTGTTTTTTGCGGTCGTCATCGGCCAGCTGTTCTTCCCGCCCGACATGCCTGACTGGCTGCGCCAGGTGCAGACCTTCGGCATATTTGCCGCCGGCTATCTGGCGCGCCCGCTGGGCGGCATCGTGATGGCGCACTTCGGCGACTTGCTCGGGCGCAAACGCATGTTCATGCTGAGCATCTTCCTGATGGCGGTGCCGACACTGGCGATCGGTCTGCTCCCTACTTATGCCACGCTGGGCACCTGGGCGCCGATCCTGCTGCTGGCGCTGCGCGTGCTGCAGGGGGCGGCGATCGGCGGCGAGGTGCCAGGGGCGTGGGTGTTCGTGTCGGAGCATGTGCCGCCGCGCCATGTGGGCTTTGCCTGCGGGGTGCTGACGGCGGGCTTGACCGGCGGCATCCTGCTCGGTTCGCTGGTGGCGACCGCAATCAACAAGATGTATACGCCGGTGGAGGTGCTGGAGCAGGCCTGGCGCGTTCCCTTCATCCTGGGTGGGGTGTTCGGGCTGGTGTCGGTGTGGTTGCGCCAGTGGCTGCATGAGACGCCCATTTTCAAGGAGCTGCAGGCGCGCCAGGCGCTGGCGCAGGAGATGCCGCTGAAGACGGTAGTCAGCGGGCATCGTCCGTCCATCGTGCTGACGATGTTGCTGACCTGGCTGCTGTCGGCTGCCATCGTGGTGATGATCCTGATGACGCCGCCGCTGGTGCAGAAGTTGTACAGCATCCCGGCTGCGGTGGCCTTGCAGGCCAACAGCATCGCCACGCTGTTCCTGAGCCTGGGCTGCATCGTGTTCGGCGCGCTGGCCGATCGTTTCGGCCCGGGGCGCGTGCTGGTGGCGGGCTGCATTGCGCTGGGCGCGACCTCGGCGCTGTTCTACCAGCAGATGGGGGTGGCGCCGCAGCGCATCAACGAGCTGTATGCCTTGTGCGGCTTTTTTGTCGGGGTGATCGGCGTGGTGCCCAGCGTGGCGGTGCGCGCGTTTCCGTCGGCGGTGCGCTTCAGCGGCCTGTCGTTCTCCTACAACGTGGCCTACGCCATATTCGGCGGGCTGACGCCGGTGATGGTGAGCATGTGGTTGCGCAGCGATCGGCTGGCGCCGGCGCACTATGTGGTGGCCTTGAGCGTGGTCGGCGTGGGCCTCGGCGTGTACCTGTGGCGCCGCGCGCAAGGGCCGGATTCCGGGACGGCGGCTTTGTGAGATAATGCGCGGCTCTTTTGGGCTGCCTGACGGCAGCGCTTGCGGCAAGAACGAACATTACTCAGGGTAAAACGTGTCTCAAGAGAATCTCAAAAAGTTGCTCGCTGCGGATATGGCAGCGGTGGATCAGGTGATCCGCACGCGCCTGCATTCCGAAGTGGCGCTGGTCAGCCAGGTGGGGGAGTACATCGTCAACAGCGGCGGCAAGCGTCTGCGCCCGGCGCTGGTGGTGCTGTCCGCACAGGCCTTCGGCTACGGCGGCAAGCACCATCACGAGCTGGCCGCGGTGGTTGAGTTCATCCACACCGCCACCCTG
The DNA here is from genome assembly GCA_036523795.1 of Gallionellaceae bacterium. Lineage (GTDB taxonomy): Bacteria > Pseudomonadota > Gammaproteobacteria > Burkholderiales > Gallionellaceae > 39-52-133. The sequence goes on from DATDDN010000073.1 coordinate 7,620, forward strand.
CTGCACGACGATGTGGTGGACGAGTCGGAGCTGCGCCGCGGCCGTGCCACCGCCAGCGCGCTGTTCGGCAACGCCGCCAGCGTGCTGGTGGGCGACTTCCTCTATTCGCGTGCCTTCCAGATGATGGTGGAGGTGGGCGACATGCGCGTGATGCAGACGCTGGCCGATGCCACCAATGTGATCGCCGAGGGCGAGGTGCTGCAGCTGCTCAACTGCAATGATGCGAGCGTGGATGCCGCCAATTACCTGCGCGTGATCCACTGCAAGACGGCCAAGCTGTTCGAGGCGGCGATGCGCCTGGGCGCCATCCTGTCGCGTGCCGATCAGGCGACGGAGGAGGCCGCAGCCCTGTATGGCATGCATCTGGGCACGGCGTTCCAGCTGGTGGACGATGTGCTGGATTACTCCGGCAACGCCGAGGAGATCGGCAAGAGCCTGGGCGACGACCTGGCCGAGGGCAAGCCCACCTTGCCGCTGATCTACGCCATGCAGCACGGTACGCCGGCGCAGGCGACGGTGGTGCGCGAGGCGATCGAGCAGGGCGATCTGGCGCGTTTTGCCGAGGTGTTGCAGGTGGTGCAGCAGACTGGTGCGCTGGATTACACGCGTCAGCAGGCGCAGCGCGAGGCCGATGCCGCCTGCGCTGCACTTGCCGTGCTGGCGGATTCGCAGTACAAGCAGTCATTGCTGGAGCTGGCGCAGTTTGCGGCCAACCGGCAATATTGATGGTGTGATGCAGAACGGGTGGGCGGGAGTCGCGTAACGGGATCCTTGAATTGGCGGGGAGGCGGAGCTGGATAAATCATCTTCGTCTTGGGCGCCAGGGGTTCCGCAGGACGTGATGCGGGCGCTCGGTGAGATCCACATTGAGCACATGCGCATCCTCAAAGGCAAGGGAGTGATCCGCGAAGACCTGTGGGATCACCAGTTCAGGAAGTGATTGCGAACAAATTCGCTGTTACTTGTTGCAAAGCCATTCGCAGGGTGGCCAATCTTTGCTAGAATCTGCGCCGTTCGCTTTCTGGCGATGGTCTGTGTCAGTATCGTCAGTTGCTGACAATCAAAATTCGGGGTGTAGCTCAGCCTGGTAGAGTACTGCGTTCGGGACGCAGGAGTCGGAGGTTCGAATCCTCTCACCCCGACCAATTTCTGAAATTCGTTCGGTACATTTATTGCGGAGTATTGTGCATGGGACGCCTGCTATTCATTCTTGCCATCGTGGCGGTAATCATCTGGTGGCTCAAATCCATGCGCAACCAGCAGCAACCGCCGCGTCAGGATGAGCAGCAGCAGCCGCCGCCGCGCGCGGCCGAGGACATGGTGCGCTGTGCACAGTGCGGTGTGCATCTGCCCAGAAGCGAAAGCTACCTGGTCGGCGGCAAATTCTACTGCAGCGAGGCGCATAGCCGCGGCTCCTCAGACAAGCCTGAATAATCCCGATGCGGGATAAGATATCCCTGTTCTTTATGGCCCAGCCAGCCCAAGCCGGTGCATCGGTATCGGCTGACATGTGGCGTTCGCTTTTCTATTTCAATATCTACCGGCTGTTTCTGGCTGCATTGCTGTTGAGCCTGGTCGGCGCGTTCGGTGATGCGCTGCAGCTGGGCGAGCGTGACCGCACGCTGTTCGTGAAGGTGGCGCTTGCCTACCTCATCCTGGTGCTGGGGGCGCTGCCGGCCACCCGCCTGCGCAATCCGCCATTCAACCTGCAGCTGGCGTTCCAGGTGGGCACCGACATTCTCATGCTGACCCTGCTGTCACATGTCAGCGGCGGGGTGCAAAGCAACCTGGGCGTGCTGCTGCTGGTGTCGCTGGCGGCGGCGGGCCTGGTGTGTCGAGGCCGAATCACCCTGTTCTTTGCCGCGCTGGCCAGTATTGCCGTGTTGCTGGAGCACGCCTACTCCGTGCTGAAATATGACGCGTTGGTTTCGTCCTTCATGCAGGCGGGGCTGCTCAGCGCGGCTTTCTTCGCCGTGGCCTGGCTTGCCCACACCCTTTCCCGCTACGCCGTTGCCAGTGAAAAGCTGGCTGCGCTGCGCGGAGTGGACCTGTCCAACCTGGCCGAAGCGAATCGGCTGGTGATCCAGGACATGCAGGACGGCGTGTTGCTGGTGGACGAGCGCAGCATGGTGCGCCAGTACAATCCGGGCGCCGAAAGGCTGCTGGGCAATGTGTTCGGCGGCGACGCGCCGATTTCCCTGGGCGACTGCTCGCCGGTGCTGGACGCTCTGTATGCCGCATGGCGCCTGAGCCACACCAACCGCCTGGATGTGCTGCACTTCCCGGCGACGGATGCCTCGGTGCGCGTGCGCTTCCTGCCGGTGCAGCGCGAGAGCTTCTGGGGGGCCGTAGTGGTGCTGGAAGACATGCAGCGCGTGCAGGCGCAGGCGCATCAGGCCAAGCTGGCAGCACTGGGCCGCCTGACGGCAAATATCGCGCATGAGGTGCGCAACCCGTTGTCCTCGATCAGCTATGCTGCCGAGCTGTTGCGCGAAGACCTGCGGGATCCTGCGCATGCCCGGCTGTTCCAGATCATTCTCGACAACGCCGATCGCCTGAACAACATCGTGCTGGATGTGCTGCAGCTGAACCGGCGCGACCACGCATCGGCCGAGACGCTGAACCTGAACGAAAAGCTGCCGCAGTTTGCCGAGTTGCTGCAGCATACCGAGGGGGTGGAAGCCGGTATCATCGGCCTGGAGCTGGCGGATAACAGCGTGGTGCAGTTTGACCGGGGCCATTTCGAGCAGGTGTTGTGGAATCTGTGCCGTAACGCCCTGCGCTATTGCCGCAAGCAGCCCGGCAGTGTGCAGCTGCGCACCTGGCGCAATGACGATACCGCCCTGGTGCTGGACGTGTTGAACGATGGCCCGCCGGTTGATGCCGACGCGGAACAGAAGCTGTTCGAGCCGTTCTTTACCACGTCGGTGGGCGGCACCGGGCTGGGCCTGTACATTGCGCGCGAGCTTTGTGCCGCCAACGGCGCCGTACTGGAGTACCGGGTGCTGACGGATGGCAGGGTGTGTTTCCGCATTGCGTTTGGAGGCAAGCATGAGTCTTGATGCAAAGGCTGCGAGCGGCCGCAATCCGCGCGTCCTGGTGGTGGATGACGAGCCCGACATCCTCGAGCTGCTGGAGGTGGCGCTGTTGCGCATGGGGCTGGATGTCGAACGCGCCGCCAATGTGGGCGAGGCCCTGCGCAAGCTGGGCGGCGGCGATTACGACCTGTGCCTGACCGACATGCGCATGCCGGATGGGGAAGGGCTGGATATCGTGAGGCACATCGCATCGAATAATCTGGACGTGCCGGTGGCGGTGATCACGGCACACGGCAACCTCGACAATGCGGTGGCGGTGCTCAAGGCAGGGGCGTTCGATTACCTGTCCAAGCCGGTGTCGCTGGACCAGTTGCGCGCCTTGATCAAGGCGGCGCTCAAGCTCCCGCAATCCTCCGGTGAGGTCAGCAAACGGGGCGGCGAGCGCGCGTTGCTGGGCAACTCGCCCGCGCTGGAGCAGGTGCGCGATATGATCGAACGCGTGGCACGCAGCCAGGCGCCGGTACATATCAGCGGCGAGTCCGGCAGCGGCAAGGAACTGGCTGCGCGCCTGATCGTGGAGAAAAGTGCGCGCTGCGAGCAGCCGTTCATTGCGGTGAACTGCGGCGCCATTCCGGAGAGCCTGATGGAGAGCGAGTTTTTCGGCTATCGCAAGGGTGCATTCACCGGTGCCGAGCGGGACCGCGACGGCTTCTTCCAGGCTGCCAGCGGCGGCACCCTCCTGCTGGATGAAGTGGCCGATCTGCCGCTGGCGATGCAGGTCAAGCTGTTGCGCGCGATCCAGGAAAAAAAGGTGCGCAAGGTGGGCGCCACCGAGGAGGAGCCGGTGGACGTGCGCATCATCAGTGCTACCCACAACGCGCTGGCCGAGCAGGTGAAGCAGGGCAAGTTTCGCCAGGACCTGTATTACCGTCTGAACGTGATTGCGCTGCACATGCCGGCGCTGCGCGAAATGCGCGAGGATATTCCGGAGATGGCGCAGCACATACTGCGTCGCTTGCGCGGCAAGCATGAGGTGGAATTTTCCGCGGATGCGTTGGGGGCTTTGCAGCAGTACGATTTCCCCGGCAACGTGCGCGAACTGGAGAACATCATCGAGCGCGGTCTGGCGTTGTGCAGCGGCAGTATCATTCAGCCCGAGGATCTGCAGCTGGCGCCCATGGCCGAGGTGGAGGAGGCGTCTCAGGGGAAATCCGGCCTTTCCGGAAAGTATCCGCTCACCGACTATCTGGACCGGATCGAACGCGAGGCGATACTGGAGGCACTCAAACAGACCGGTTTCAACCGTACCGCGGCGGCCAAGCTGCTCGGTGTGACCTTCCGCGCCCTGCGTTACCGCCTGGAACGCCTGGGTATTACCGGGCCGGAGGAATGAGTCATGCGCATTGATCAGCAGGGCTGGGTGAGCGGCGTGCGCCGCATTGTCTCGCCCAACCATGACCGGCGCCCGCCCGGCATGGCGATCGATCTGCTGGTGATACACAACATCAGCCTGCCGCCGGAGCAGTTTGGCGGCCCTGAAATTGCCGACTTCTTCACCAACCGGCTGGATATCGCCGCGCACCCTTATTTTGCCCAGCTCGAGGGGGTGCGCGTGTCGGCGCATTTTCTGGTGCGGCGCGATGGCGGCATCATCCAGTTCGTGCCGTGCCGGCAGCGCGCCTGGCATGCCGGCGCATCGAACTGGCAGGGGCGTACGCGCTGCAACGATTTCTCCATAGGCATCGAGCTGGAAGGCAGCGACCACCAGCCCTTTGCTGACGCGCAATACGCGGCGCTGGCGCGCCTGTCGCGGCGGCTGTTGCGCGCTTATCCTATCCGTTCCATTGCCGGCCATTCCGACATTGCGCCGGAACGAAAGACGGATCCGGGGCAGCACTTCGACTGGGAGCGCTATCGATCTCTGCTCGGGAATAAATTCTAGGTACGTTGCACAGGTCGGCTGACATGCTTCGGGCTGCGAAAAATTTTTCGCAGCCCGAAGCATGTCAGCCGACCTGTGCAACGTACCTAGAA
>DATDDN010000074.1:0-2048 GCA_036523795.1 Gallionellaceae bacterium
CATGAGATTTCCTTTAGGGTTGATGGTAAGAACTGGAATTGTCGCTTGCGCATCGTGCCGTGAAGCGGCACAAAGATCAAGGGCGCATCGCTGGCGAGGAATTCAATTCGTCCGAACGGGTGGTTGAGCTGCTGGCAAGGCGGCAAATTGAACGAAGCGCCAGCGCGGGCATGTGCTGCGCATAAGCAATTGACCTCATTGCGCCGCAATTGCACGGCGCCATAATTCACCACACACGAGGGCGTCGCGTCAGTCTGATGTCCGCCCAACGCTATTCCTTTATCTTGAGGGAAGAGACATGGCCAGGACGACGAGTAGAGCAGCCACGCGGGCAGGCCGTTCTGATTCAGTCAAACCATCGAGCATCAGTCCGGAGACACGCCTGCGCATGATAGGTGAAGCCGCATACTATCGTTATGTGGAACGCGGCTTTGAATCGGGGCATGAGCTTGATGACTGGCTTGCAGCCGAAGCCGATTTTGAAGAGGCACGGCTAATGGAGCAGGCAAGCCGCGGCCAGCCGGCACCCGACGCGGACATGCTGGAAGAATCCGGCATGCAGCACGGTGGCGCTCGCAGCCCCGCACAGGCTGAAGCGCTGAAGCGGATCATCAGAGGGCACCCGCGGCGAGATATTCCCCGCATTGAGAGCATGGAGCCGGAAGACGCGCCGCCGAAGGAGTGACAGGATCACAAGCATCTTGTCGCAGGGCGATCATTTGCCGCACCAGAGACTGGGCGGCGCTTATTGCAGCCTGACACTGCAGCAATCAGCGGGCAGCCTTGACCATGCTCAGCGTCACCGCTTCGGCGACCTCGAAGATGGCCCGCTGGAGGGGCTGCGGTCATGCCCGCAGCAGCTCAGGCGTCGTCATGCACATCCTTGTACGCCAGCATCTGCAGCAGCTGCTGCTCCTTCGCATCATCGAAGCCACAGGTGTGCAGCCACTCCCGGGGATTCTCGTAAGTGCCGAAGAGCATGTCCCACCATGTGATATCGCCGTAGTTGTTCTTGTGGCGGCCATGCTGATGATGTATCCGGTGCATCTCGGGGCGCTGAAAGAAGAATCCGACCCAGCGCGGCGTCTTTACGTTGGTATGGTAGAAAAATTCGCCGAGCGCGGTGCACAGTGTATAGATCGCCCCCGCCTCCATCGACAAGCCCAGCACTGTGTAGACAAGCAGGCTGCCAATGAGGGAGTTGACCACCATTTCACCGGGATGCTTGTAGAAGGACGTGATCACCTCCAGCCGTTGCGGGCTGTGATGGATCTGGTGAAACCCGATCCAGAGAAGATCATGTTCGTGGCGCACGCGATGCCACCAGTAAAAGATGAAGGTCGCGATGAAATAGGCAACAAGCCCGCCAGCTGCCGGAGATGCATGCTCGGAGAGATGGAACAGGGATACGGATGAAAGCCAGCGCTCCCAGGTGGCGCCCGCCAGCAGAATGACACAAAGCTGGACTGCATTGACCATGAGCACCCTGGCTGTCCACCTGCGCACTTTCGGCAGCTTCCATCCTGGAAGCACGCGCTCAAGAATGAAGCAGCATACAAAGACCGTCAGAATTATTGCGAGCATTGCTGTTTCTCCTGTCGTGCATACAATCGGTCAGGTGGCCCCTGGTGCGCCGGCCGCGCATATTTGCGGGAGGCTAATGTTCCTGACCATACCAGGGATGCTGCTGCGTAGGCAAATAGGGCCAGTCCGTTCTTTGCGGCAAAGATTTCTTCGCGCTCTCGGCTTCCGCAGGGGTCAGAAACATGCCGTCCAGATCATTGCCGCCATTGATGGCGTAAAACCGGTACCTGGACGCGGTCAGCTGGCTGTTGACGATGTCGAAGAATGCCCAGGTGGCACACCCCCAGCTTTGTCCCTCACTGTCGTCCAGATCCGGCGCGAAGATGACGTACTCCTTGCCGCCTGCCAGGACTGAGTAGCGCGGTACGTCATTGTCCAGCCGTTCTTCAACGGCTGCCGGATTTGCCACATACTGTCGAAGCTCGGGGAGTAGCGACTCATACGCTTCCTTGATGCCGCCTTCA
>DATDDN010000075.1:0-2511 GCA_036523795.1 Gallionellaceae bacterium
GCGCAACCAGCGCGCGCACGAGCTCCGGTCCCGCCGCGGTGAACAGCTCCTTGCCGACCTTGACCCGGCACAGCGCAGGGTCGAGGCACTCCGCCAGCGCCAGCGCCGACGCCGCGTCGGCGTAATCGAGCGCCACAATGATCTTCGTCTGCTTCACGCTCATCGCCTCCTCAGCCCTCGCTCTCGCGCCGTTCGGGATCGAAACTGTCCCAGCGGCCGCACGCCGGGCAGCGCCAGAAGAACTGCTTGGCCTTGAAGCCGCAGCTGCCGCACTGGTAGCGCATCATGCGCTGGCTGTGCGACGCCACAAGGGTTTTTTCCACCTGCAACAGTTCGCGCGCGTCCGGCTCCGCGTTAACGAGTTCGGCCTCGAGCAGGCGGTCCAGCGTACGCAGGCTGGGGTTGCGCCGCAGTTCCTCGCGCGCAAGCTGGCTGGCTGCAGTTGCGCCTTCGATTTCGGATACCGCCAGATACAGCGCGTTGAACACGTCCGGCGACGGCTGCCGGGCATACAGTGCGCGCAGCCACTGCACCCCTTCTTCCAGCCGCCCCAGCTGGCGATAACTGCCGAGCACGCGATCCACCACCAGCGCCATGTGTGCGGCGCTTTGCGTTTCGACCAGGCGCCAGTTTGCGATGGCGGCCTCGTGCCGTCCCGCAGCCGCATCGAGGTCTCCCGCCATCAGGTTGGCGCGCACCGACTGGCGGTTGCTGGACAGCGCCTGCTGCAGATGGGCGACGGCAGCGTCGGAATTGCCCCGGGCCGATTCGAGCAGCGCCAGTTCGCAATGGAAGTGGGCGATGTCGGCGTTGAGCGGCTTGCTGGTGTCTTTTTCCAGCACGTGCGCCGCGTCGATGGCTTTTTGCCAGTCCTTCTCCTGCACGTAGATTTCCAGCAGGTAGGTGCGCGCCAGGCCATGCTGCGAAGTCTCCAGCAGTTTCCCGAACACCTGTTCGGCGCGATCGAGCAGGCCGGCCTTCAGGTAGTCCTGCCCCAGTTCGCTCATGGCGCGCAGGCGCTGTTCCTCGACCAGGCCTTCGCGTTCCAGCAGGTTCTCGTGCATGCGGATGGCGCGATCAAGTTCGCCGCGGCGGCGGAACAAGCCGCCCAGCGCAAAGTGCAGGTCGATGGTTTCGGGTTCGAGCTTGACGACTTCCAGAAAGGCTTCGATCGCCTTGTCGGGTTGCTCGTTGAGGAGGAAGTTCAGTCCGCGGAAATACGAATTGGGCAGTGCGCGTGATTCGGTCACCACCTGACGAATGTCGACGCGCGCGGCCAGCCAGCCAAGCGCAAAAAACAGGGGAAATACCAGCAGCCACCAGAATTCAAATTCCATGGCGCGTCAGACGGCTGGCATGTCGGTGGACTGGGTGATGGTGTCCGTCTCACCCGCCTGCGGCCTGCGCGCGACTTCGCGGCGAAGGCGGAACAGGGTGGGCAGCAGGGCGAGCATCCCGGTCAGCGCGCCGAGGACGAACGCCAGTCCCAGCATGACGATCAGCGGCGCCTGCCACACGTAGCCGAGATAGGAATAGAAAGTCGCCGTATGGCTGTTTTTCAGGGCAAAACCCAGCACCAGCAGGAACACCAGCAGTTTGAGCGCCAGCCCCAGGTAACGTGTGAGATTTTTCATGAATGATCGCGTGTGATTGGCGTCCATTCTACCTTTGCAGGGGCGATAGAAAAAGAAAACGGCGCAAAATGCGCCGTTTTCACTGCCTTGCCTTGGACCGACTTGAAGCTTAAAGCGGAAAATCCACCCGGTCGCGCAACTCCTTGCCCGCCTTGAAGTGCGGCACATACTTCGCCGGCACCTGCACGCGCTCGCCAGACTTGGGGTTGCGCCCAAGACGGGCGGGGCGAAAGCTCAGACTGAAGCTGCCGAAACCGCGGATTTCGATACGCTCCCCGCGCGACAGGTTTTTCGCCAGCGCGTCGAGGATCGTTTTCACCGCCATCTCGATATCCGCAACCGAAAATTGCGAATGCCGCGCCGCCAGTTGAGCAATCAGCTCGGACTTGGTCATGGATTACTCGGCGTTCTTGTTGTCGAGTTTGGCTTTCAGCAGCGCGCCGAGGTTGGTCGAGCCGCTGGCAGCCGCTGCGGACTCGGCCGAGAATTTCTTCATCGCCGCATCCTGCTCGGTCATGTCCTTGGCCTTGATCGACAGGTTGATCACGCGGTTCTTGCGATCCACGTTGATGATCATGGCTTCGATCTCGTCGCCTTCCTTGTAGTGGCTGCGCATGTCTTCGACGCGGTCACGCGAGACTTCGGATGCGCGCAGGTAGCCTTCCATGTCGCTGTCCAGCTGCACGGTGGCGCCCTTGGCTTCCACGGTCTTGATGGTGCCCTTGACGATGCTGCCCTTCTCGTGGCCCGACGCGTAGCTGGTCAGCGGATCGCCTTCGAGCTGCTTGATGCCGAGCGAAATGCGCTCGCGCTCGAGGTCGATGCCCAGCACCACGGCTTCCACGTCCTGGCCCTTGCGGAAGTTGCGCACGGCTTC
>DATDDN010000076.1:0-5197 GCA_036523795.1 Gallionellaceae bacterium
GACGCTGGACAAGGCCTACGGGGTGGCACCACCGGCGCGGCCGGATCCTGCAAGGTCTGGTAGCGCTGCACGCGCAGCGTGCTGGACCACCACGGCGCGCTGTAGCTCAGCACGCCTTCCTGCAACAGGTTCTTCTGCGCCGCCGTGTTCACCGAGTCGCCCAGATCGCGGTAGTAGGCATCATCGGACACGGCGTTATAGTTGATGGTGCCGCCGAACCCGCCGCCGAAATTCTGCACGTGCTTGAGCGACGAATGCGTGCGCTCGCTGTGAGTGATCTGGTCATCCGCCAGCGTGTCGTAGTTCAGCTCGCTGTAGGAGTATGAGCTCATGTAGCGCAGCTCGTTGTTGTACAGGGTGCCGCGCCTGTCCATCACACGCGGTGCCAGAGTAGCATCCATGTTGCTGGCAATATTCCAGTAAAACGGAACTGTGATCTCGCTGCCGCCATTGGTGGTGCTGCCGAATACCGGGCCAAGGAAGCCGCTCTTGCGCCGGTTGTCGAGCGGAAAGTCCATCCACGGCGTATAGAAAATGGGCACATCCTTGAACACGATGCGCGCGTTGTAGGCCTGGCCGATCTGCTGGTTGCGATCCAGGTTGAGCTCGCTCATGCGCACAAACCAGTCATTGTTGCCTATCGGACAGGTGGTGTAGCTGGCATCCTGGAAAGTGAAATTCTTCTTGCCCTGCATGTGCAACGTGGCCGCGCCGCCCCGCGCCTTGGTATCGCTGAAGGTGAACTCCGGCTGCACCACGTCGCCTACGCTGGTCTCCACATTCATCTTGAGGCTGGAGCCGGTGACGGCTGCACCGTGTTGCTCCACGCGCACTTTGCCCTCGGCAGACAGCTCCTTGCTGCCCTGCGAGAAGCGCAGATGATCCGCCGACACGTTGTAGTCCTCCGAATGCAGCTGCACGTCACCCGTGGCTTCCAGCTCCTGGTCCTGGTGCGCCTCCATGCGCTGGGCGGTGATCACGATGGGCGAAGCGCCACTTCCGCCTGCCTGCTTCTTGGGCGCAGGGGCTGCCAGAGGGGCGGCAGGTGAGGACGGACTCACGGCAGAAGCACCCGCCACAGCACTGGCCGCAGGCACGGCGCTGGCCGCTGACGGTGCGCTTACGGCATCGCCCGCAACGCCGCTGGCAGCCTGATCCTGTGCGTGGCTGAGTGGTGCGAAGGCGTAGAGGACGACAAGGGAAACAAGCTTGATGCGGTGACGCATGGTGCGGAATCGAGATATTAAGGTGTTAAAATCGCACACTTTCCAGATTAAGGCAAACCCGCACGTCCCATGAAACGCCAACAACAGCTCACTGAATGGCTCACCGGCCTGTACCCCGACCAGCCGTTCACCATCGCCCCCGCCTCTGCCGATGCCAGCTTCCGTCGCTATTTCCGCGCAACCTTTGCCGATCGCACGCTGATCGTGATGGACGCGCCGCCCGAACACGAGAACTGTGCCCCGTTCATACACGTCGACCAACTGTTCGACGCGGCCGGCGCGCATGTGCCGCATATCCTCGCCGAAAACCTCACGCAGGGCTTTCTGCTGCTGTCCGACCTGGGCAACACCACCTACCTGCAGGCACTGAAGGAAAATCCGGCGCAGGCACGCGCGCTGTACGGCGCCGCAACCGATGCCCTGATCCGCATCCAGCTCGCCAGCAGCGAACACGAACTGCCGGCCTACGATGAAGCACTGCTGCTGCGCGAGATGCGTCTGTTCCCCGAGTGGTACGTGGCCAGGCATCTGAAGGTCACCCTCAATGCCCAGCAGGACGCCCTGCTGGAGGCCGTGTTCCAGTGCATCGTGCAGAACAACCTGGCGCAGCCACGCACCTACGTGCACCGCGACTACCACTCGCGCAACCTGATGGTGACCGAGCCCAACCCGGGCATCCTGGATTTCCAGGATGCCGTCTACGGCCCCATCACCTATGACCTCGCTTCGCTGTTCAAGGATGCCTACATCCGCTGGGAAGAGGCCGACGTGATGGACTGGCTGATCCGCTACTGGGAAAAAGCGCGCAAGGCCGGCCTGCCCATCCATGCCGACTTCGGCGACTTCTACCGCGATTACGAATGGATGGGCGTGCAGCGCCACATCAAGGTGCTGGGCATCTTCGCGCGCCTGTACCACCGCGACGGCAAGGACGGCTACCTCATGGACATGCCCCTGGTGATGGACTACCTGCGCCGCGCCTGTGAGCGCTACATCGACCTCAAGCCGCTGCTCAACCTGCTGGACGAGCTGGAGCCGCGGGACCAGCAAGTGGGATACACGTTTTGAGCGACGCACCTCGCCACGAGTACGTAAAAGGCGCAACCGCATGATGCGCGTGATGATCCTGGCGGCCGGACGCGGCGAACGCATGCGCCCGCTCACCGACCACACGCCCAAACCGCTGCTGGCCGTGGCCGGCAAGCCGCTGATCGTGTGGCATATCGAGCGCCTGGCCGCGGCCGGGCTGACCAGGCTGGTGATCAACCATGCCCATCTCGGCCAGCAGATCGAGGAGGCACTTGGCGACGGCGGCCGCTATGGCGTACACATCCAGTATTCGCCAGAGCGCCCCGCCGCGCTGGAAACGGCCGGCGGCATCGCGCACGCGCTGCACCTGCTGGGCGATGAAGTGTTTGCCGTGATCAACGGCGACGTCTATTGCGATTACGACCTGGCGCAACTGCCGGCGCGCGCCACCGCGCTCAGGGCCAGCCACGACCTGGCCCACCTGGTGCTGGTCAACAATCCCCCGCACCACCCCCAGGGCGACTTCCACCTGCAGCAGGGTCGCCTGCTGCCAACTGACGACCAACGACTGGCGACTGACGACTCAAAACTCACCTTCAGCGGCATCGGCCTGTACAAACCGGCACTGTTCGCCCACCTGGACCGCAATGCCGCGGCACCCCTGGCCCCCCTGCTGCGCAAGCAGATCGTACAAGGCCAGGCGAGCGGCGAGCACCACCAGGGAGTGTGGGTGGACGTGGGCACCCCGCAACGCCTGCACGAACTCGACATCCTGCTGCGGGCGCAGCACAATACCACCCATGTTTGATCCCGCCATACACGCCCAGCGCCGCACACGACTGCAGCAGCAGATGCAGCGCGGCATCGCCGTGCTGCCCACCGCACCGGAGCAGCTGCGCAATGGCGACGCCCACTACCCTTTCCGCTACGACAGCCATTTCTACTACCTCACCGGCTTCGACGAGCCCGAGGCGGTGCTGGTGCTGATCGCCGGCGACAAGCCGCAGTCCATCCTGTTCTGCCGCGACAAGGACATGGAACGCGAAATCTGGGATGGCTTCCGCCACGGGCCGGAAGGGGCGCGCAGCCAATTCAGCTTCGACGCCGCCTATTCCTTCAGCCAGCTGGACACCAAGCTGGTCGAACTGATGGGCAACCAGCCCGCGCTGTACCTGCCGCTGGGCGCACACGCCGCCTGGGACGACCGCATCCTCGAGCTGCGCGGCCGCGTGCAGGCGCAATCGCGCAGCGGCATCACCGCCCCCAACGAGATTCACGACGTGCGCATGCTGCTGGACGAGATGCGCCTGTTCAAGGACAAGCACGAGCTGGCCATCATGCGCCGCGCCGGCGAGATCTCCGCCGCCGCCCAAACCCGCGCCATGCGCGCCACCCGCCCCGGCAAGCACGAGTACGAGATCGAAGCCGAGCTGCTGCATGAGTTCCGCCGCCACGGCGCCCATGGCCCTGCCTACACCTCCATCGTCGCCGGCGGCGCCAACGCCTGCGTGCTGCACTACATCACAAACCGCGACGTGCTCAAGGATGGCGACCTGCTGCTGATCGATGCCGCCTGCGAACTGGATGGCTACGCCGCCGACATCACGCGCACCTTTCCGGTGAACGGGCGCTTCAGTGCGGCACAGAAGGACGTTTACGAGATGGTGCTGGCCGCCCAGCATGCCGCACTGGACGCCGCGCGCCCCGGCAACCACTGGAACCAACCGCACGAGGCCGCGCTCAGGGTGCTGGTACAGGGCATGATCGACCTCAAGCTGTGCCAGGGCAGCGTGGAAGGCGTGCTGGAGAGCGGTGACTACAAGCGCTTCTACATGCACCGCACCGGTCACTGGCTGGGTATGGACGTGCACGACGTCGGCAATTACAAGCAGAATGGCGACTGGCGCCCGCTGCAGCCCGGTATGACGCTCACCGTCGAGCCCGGCTGCTATATCCGCCCCGGCGACAAGGTGCCGGAGGCGCTGTGGAACATCGGCATCCGCATCGAGGACGACGTGGCCATCACCACCAGCGGCTGCGAGGTGCTGACTGCGGCGGTACCCAAGTCGGTGCAGGCGATTGAAGAGTTGATGCGACATGAATCCGTCTGAATGCGATCTCGCGATTATCGGCGGCGGCCCGGTGGGTGCCGCGCTGGCGCTCGCCCTGCGTGACAGCGGCCTCGCCGTGGTGCTGCTGGAAGCGCGCCCGCCCGAAGCGCTGCAGGCCGACCCGCGCGCGCTGGCGCTGTCCTACGGCAGCCGTCTGCTGCTGCAGCGCCTGGGCGTGTGGAATGCCATTGAACAGCGTTCCGCCATCCGCACCATCCACATTTCGCAGAAGGGCAGCCTTGGGCGCAGCGTGCTGCGCGCCGACGAACTGGAGGTGCCCGATCTCGGCTACGTGCTGCCCTACCCTGCGCTGCATGCCGCGCTGTGGCAGGCCTTGCAGAACACCCCCACGCGCTGCATCACCGGCGCCACCGTGACGGGCCTGCATCATGACGCCGACGCCGCCCGCATCGACTACCAGCAGGATGGCCGCGACCAGCAGCTGCGTGCGCGCCTGGCCGTGGTGGCCGATGGCGGCCGCCTGCTCGAAGCCAGCCACCCCGCGCAGGTACACGACTACGGGCAGAGCGCGGTGATCGCCCACCTCACTGCCAGCCACACCCGGACCGACACCGCTTTCGAGCGCTTTACCAGCCAGGGCCCGGTCGCGCTGCTGCCGTATCGCGACGGCTACGAGCTGGTGTGGACCATGACGCATGCCGAAGCCGAGCTGGCGCTGCAATGGAGCGAAGCGGAATTCCTCGCGCGCCTGCAGCAGCATTTCGGCGACCGCGTCGGCCGCTTCCTCAGCGTGGGCGCGCGCAGCAGCTTCCCCTTGCGCCTGCGGCGCGCCCCCGCGCTCACCCTGCCGCGTACCGTGCTGATCGGCAA
>DATDDN010000077.1:0-3885 GCA_036523795.1 Gallionellaceae bacterium
GTGCAGGTGCTCTTGCTGGCGCCGCGGGCGTTGCTGGCGTCGGTGCTGCGACCGGTGCTTGCACCTTGGGCGTAGTTATCTTGGGGCTGGCGAATTTCAGCGAGGCTTGTGGCGCTGGCGCCGGCCCATCCCTGTCACGAATGAAGCCGCCATCCACCAGTTCCTGCATGACGCCTTCCAGCGCGGAACGCAGACTGGGTGGGGCACGCTTGGTAATCTCCGCCACGGTGGACTCATCGTCAATCAGCGACAGTACGCGCTTGGCATCGCCGTACAGAAAATCACTCTGGCTGGACGCCTCACCGACACCCTTGCTGGTCTTAACAAATACTGTTTTCTTGTCCATTCGATCAATCACGCAAAGTTGCAGGACCCCGATTGGGGCGGCCTCACCGGATTGCCAGAGCTTAAGGCGCATTGGCGCCACTCTTGCCGATACATCCAGTGCATGAATCCCAACATGTGTATGGCGCGCGTTTAGAACACAACGTGACGCGCTGGTTATTTTTTTTATTGCAGCCGCAGTTTACCCCCAACACAGATATTCTACCGCGCCTCGCGCCGGATAACACACTCCAGCAGCACAATACCCCCTTGCGATACGAATTCATTCTGCATGGTCCAGGCGAATGGAACCGATATTTCCCGCAAGAATGCACAGACAGGCTTGACCACTTTCGCTCGGCTCAGTATCATAGCGGTCTCATCAATTCCCTGATAGCTCAGTCGGTAGAGCGACGGACTGTTAATCCGCAGGTCCCTGGTTCGAGTCCAGGTCGGGGAGCCAAAATTCAAGGGTCAGCCTGCACAGGCTGGCCCTTTTGTTTTGTGGCATGTCCGATATTTCGACATGTAAAAAAAGCCCGCAACGCCAATTGCGGGCTTTTTTCTGGTGCGGTGTACTTCGCGTTACTGCACCAAAGTGTCAATACTCAACTTGATGCCCTGGCTACCCGGCTTGAGTGTGCCACTGATACCCTGCATGTCGCCCGCTTGCGGCATCGCATTGCCCGACTTTGAAATGCGCGCGACGACGACCAGTTGGTCAAAGCTCGACAATTTCATCTGCGGTGACATGGCCATGCTGTCGTCCAGCGAGAATTTCAGGGGCAGGTCCTTTACCTGCTTGCGTATGATCGCCAGCGGCATCTTGGGACCCTGCGCGGCACGGGCGAGCACGAATACGGTATCCTCCGGGCTGGCCTTGGCCTTCAGTTTTTCACTCAGTGTTACCACTCCGCTGATGCGCTCGGCGCCCGCTGCGGCGGTCTGCTTCTCGCCCGCCTGGGGTTGCGTCAGCATGGGCCTTGCTTCCCCCTTGATGGCCATGAACGCCCGCGCCTGCTTGACACCACTCTCTACCATGTCAGCGCCCTCCGTGCCCGGAGGTATCAGTTTCAGCAGGTTTTCCCAGTAACGCACGGCGGCGGCGTAGTCGCCGCGCTCCATGGCGGCCGAACCCGACAGGGCCAGCGCCTTGCCGTTGTTGGGGTCCAGATCCAGTGCCTTGTTGAGCAGCCTGGTGGGCAGGCCTTGCAGGCTCTGGTCATGCAGCATGGCCACCACATCGGCGTAATCGGCCCATAGCTGCGCATCGTTGGGTACGAGCTGGGTCAATTTATCATAGGCACGAGCCGACTCGGCAAAACGGTCCAATTCGCTGTAGGAACGCGCCAGCAGCAGCCAGCCTTCTGGGCTGTCCGGTTGCTCGGCGAGCTTCTGCTCCAGCTGTTTGAGCGCTGTCTCTGAACGAAGCAGGGAAAATGTCGCCTGATTCGTCTGACTCATTTGCGGCAACAAGGCCTGACGGTTGCCCAGCTGCCAATACAGGCCGACGGCCAGCAGGGGCAGCACAACGATCAGGGCGAGTGCCAGCAAGCGCAGTCTATTGCGAGGCTGCCCATGCGCGGCAGCTTGAGCCTCGCCTGCCTCATCCAGCACACGCGCCTGCAATTCGCGTTTGCCCTGCTCATACAATTCTGGCGTGAGCAGACCGTTGCGCAGGTCGGCATCCATTTCCGCGATCTGGTCGCGGAAGATCTCGAGATTGGCAGCATTGCGCTGCACGCTATGATCCTTGAGGTTGCTGCGCCATAGAGGCAGCACGATGAACAGCGCGGCCAACCCCATCAACAGGGCACTGAATATCCAGAATTGAATCATGCGTTTTGGTCTTTATCGTCGTTAAGCAGGGCTGCGGCTCGTTGCTGCGCTTCGGCACTCAAGGTCGTGTCAGGCACGGTGCGACGGCGTTTGCGCAACTGGTAGAGCAATACGCCGGCACCGCCCAGCAGCAGCAGGAACGGGCCGAACCAGAGCAGCAGGGTATAGCGCTTCATGGGTGGGTCATACAGCACGAAATCGCCGTAGCGTGCCACCAGGTAGTCGATGATTTCCTGATCGCTCTTGTTCTGGCGCATTTGCTCGCGCACTTCGCGACGCAGATCCTCGGCCAGCTCAGCATGGGAACTGGCGAGCGATTCGTTCTGGCATACCAGGCAACGCAATTTCTCGGCGAGGCCGATCATGCGTTTTTCCAGCACCGGATCCTCTGCCAGGTCCTTCGCCTCGCCAGCGTGGGCAAAGGCCGGCAGCAGGCACAATAGAAACAGCATCCACATGCGCATCATTTCTTCTCCAGTTCCGCGACCAACGGCAGGATCACTTCACGCAGGTTTTGCGGCGTCACTGGGCCAGTCTGTTTGTAGCGGATGATCCCCTGCTTGTCGATCACGTAGGTTTCCGGCACGCCATATACGCCAAAATCGATCCCGACGCGGTTCTCCACGTCGGCCACGGTTATCGCGTAGGGATTTCCTTTGTGCTGCAACCAGGCCTCGGCATCTGCGGCCTTGTCTTTCCAGTCAAAACCTATGATCGGTACGATGTTCTGCCGAGCCAGCTCGACCAGCACGGGGTGCTCTTCTACGCAGGACACGCACCATGAAGCCCACACGTTCATCAGCCATACCTTGCCCTTCATGTCTGCCGGCGAGAAGCGTTTATCGGGTGCCTGCAGTTGCGGCAGGGCAAATGCGGGGGCCGCCTTGCCAACCAGCGGTGACGGAACGTCGCGCGGGTCGAGGCTCAGGCCGCGGAACAGGAAAAGCGCCAGAACAATGAATATGACGAACGGCAGTATGAAACGCATCATGCTGTTTTCTCCTTCAGGGGCTGGGGCTTGCCCTCCCCGATCAACTCTCGCTTGCGTGCGTGCATGCGGTAGCGGCGATCGCTCAACGCCAATATGCCGCCGAACGCCATCAGCAGGCAGCCGCCCCAGATCCAGTCCACCATGGGTTTGTGGTACACGCGTACGGCCCAGGCGCCGTCGCTGTCCGGAATGGGCTCGCCCAGCGACACATACAGATCGCGCAGCAGCCCTACATCGATCGCAGCCTCCGTCATCGGCATGCCGGAAGCGTTGTATTGGCGCTTCTCGGGAGAAAGAGTGGTGACTGGCTTGCCGTCGCGGCTGATGCTGACCTTGCCGCGGAAGGCGTGGTAATTGGGGCCTTCGTGTTCATCCACGCCGTCAAAACGGAATTCATAACCGCCCGCAGCCACCGTGTCGCCCACATTCATGCGCACGTCGCGCTCGGTTTCATAGCCTTTCACCATGGTCACGCCGATGATGAAGATGGCCACGCCCAGGTGTGCCAGCTGCATGCCGTAGTAGCTGAGCGACTGGCTCTTCACACGCTGCAGCAGACTGCCCTCATGGCCCAGGCGTCTGCGCAGGTCCAGCGCGATGGTCGAAATCAGCCAGCTGGCCAGCAATACGCCCAGGGAAATCAGCGGGGTCCACAGGCCCAATACCCAGGGCAGCAAGGCCGCAATCACCAGGCTACGCCGCCACGCACCGCCGGTTGTTCCCCGGCATCT
>DATDDN010000078.1:0-26748 GCA_036523795.1 Gallionellaceae bacterium
GTTTACCCTGCACCAGATCCTTGGTCGGAATCCAGCTGCTCTTCGGCTTGGGCCTGTCGGTCTGAACGTTTTTGCCCTGGTGGCTGTGTTGCGTTGCGTTGTAATTCTGAATCGCCGCAAGCAGCTGCTCCGGGGTGACGCGGATGGCGGGGTGCTTGTCCCTGGGTTCAAACTCGGCGAGCTGTTGCTTGACGCGGGCCAGGCGGGCGGCGCTGTCATCCTTGGCGCGCTGGCCCGCCATCATCGCCTGCCCCGCGGCGGAGAGGGTATAGCCCCCGTCTGCCTCGGTGACCAGTCCGCAAATGCCCATGCGCGCAAACGCTTCGACCAGCCTGGACTTGGCCGGAATCTCGCCCTGCTGCGCCATGGCCAGCGCGGTGATGATCTCGGCCAGCTCGGCCGGCCGCCGCTTGGCCGCAATAGTGAGGGACAACAGCAGGGCGGCATCGACGTCGTGAACGGGGTACATGGTGGACCTTTGCGGAGTTGGGGATGTCCGGAGCGGACTTGAGGACGAGAGTGTAATGGATGCGCGCCGGTTAAGGCGAGAAACAGGTAGCTTTGCCATTCCTATGGTTGGACGCGGGTGATGGCTGACGCGGCGCAGTCCGTAGGTCGGGTTAGCGATAGCGTAACCCGACGCTGCCGCATGATGCCGTGTTACACCCGCAAGGGGTAGGCCGTGGTTGTAAGGGCCAAAGCCCCAACAACACACGCACCGCTGCGCTAACCCGACCTATGGGGCCCAAAATGCGTGGCTCAACGCCTGAAAGAAACATTGGCATTACCCCACACGCACCAGAACCGGTTTGGTCAGCGCCGACAGCGCCACACGCTGCCTGCCTTCAGCATCGAAGTTCTCCGGCGCCAGCCAGGCCTGAAACGCCCGATCCAGCGCCGGCCACTCCTTATCGATGGCGGCGTACCAGGCAGTGTCGCGGTTATGTCCTTTCACGACAGTGGCCTGGCGAAAGATCCCCTCGAACGACAGGCCAAGGCGTTGTGCGGCCGCACGCGACGGCATGTTCAGCGCATTGCATTTCCATTCGTAGCGGCGATAACCCAGCGCAAATGCCTCCTTCATCATGAGGTACATGCTCTCGGTCGCAATCGGGGTGCGCTGCATCAGCGGCGAAAAATTGAGATGGCCGACCTCGATCGAGCCGCTGGCAGGATCGATGCGCATGAAGCTCGCGACACCAACCGCCTTGCCAGTCGCATTGCTGACGATGGCGAAGAACAGCGGGTCTGCGGTGTTGCTGAATTGCTCCACCCAACCGCGATAGGACGCCGGCGAATCAAACGGGCCATAGGGCAGGTAGGTCCAGTTCCGTCCTTCGGCGTCCAGTGCGTTGGCCGCGTACAAGTCTGCGGTGTGTTGCGCGGCATCCAGCGGCTCCAGGCGGCAAAAGCGCCCGGTCATCGCCTTGCGCATCGGGCGGGCAACCGGTTTCCAGTCTGGAACCGGAAAGCCGATGAGCTGGCCGAGAGAATTTTTGTTGGATTGCATGCGATTGCGTTGGTACAAGAAGCTCAAGGGGAGGTGCTGACCCTCTATCGTTCGCCAGTTTCTGTGTTCCTCGTGTTGCGAGAAACGAGAACAGTCGCTGATTGTTCGTTTTCGGTGCTTGTCACTTGAGTTTCCAATTTATTGTTCCTCTAGCTTTAATTTTCCACCATATCGAGCAATACGTTTCCCATAACGTCCAGCAAGTGTTTCCAGGCCGGAGAATATGCTGTCGCGAACAAAGTCTTGTTTGCGTGAGTTGAAACGTTCCAGCAATGGAGAAATTGCCCTCTCATCTCCCCTTTGCACTATCTGACCAACAGCCGCACTTCCAGCATTTGATGTCGATAAATCGATAATCTGGTAAAGGAGGTCATGCGGTATTACCGCGCCTTTTTGAAGGTCGTAGAGCGCGGAATCTACTTTTTGGTCGTCTTCATATGGCATGGGTTCGCGAAAATCTGCTAGAAAAGTTCGCAGCCATACTATTAATTTGCCGCATGCATTTGCGTCCCCAGATTTCGCGCGAATCCTTAACGCGTTATAGCTCTCATCGTCGTCTCTAATGCAAGCTATCAGTGTGTTGAGCATGGTTTCGCGTGCGGGGTGGATATATGGCTTCCCTCCGGCGGCACTATCAAATGACATATTGTCTGTTATATAGCTCAATCCAAAATCCGCGTTGCCAACAAATGAGACCATCTCTTCTGGAGAGTATTGTCGATTGGCAATAGTCAAAGCTGCCTCGCGCACGCTTTGTTCCGAGAATTTGTTTGCCATTAAAAGCCACGCTCGCACATTTTCAGAAGGCTGCTTCGCAAGCATTGGGATGACTTCTTGTTCAGCAGCTTTGTCTCCCCAACTTGCCATACACAGGAGTACTAGAAAACGTCGATTATCTGAAATGGCCGAGCTGCGTATAGCACCTCGAAGTAGTTCCACTCGCACATCAGATGGTATGTTGCTTCTCATTAATCCTTCTAAAACTGATCGAATCCGCTTTTCTGGAGTGGCTGTGGCGTTGAGGGCATGAGTGAATTTTTCTTCCGCATCCGGCATGCGCCAAAACAGCCTGTAAGCCCGATAGCTATACGAATAATTTTTCGCATTGTCGGATAATGCAAGGACTTCATTTATGATTACCCATGCATCTGACGGCAACGGACTCGGGGCCAACAGATAACCTGCCATACGAATAATCGAGGGTAATGTAGGATCGGCAACTATTTGTTGCCAGCGCGCAGAGCTCAAACGGGAGGGCGATATTTCACCAATGAGTGACGCTAAAGCGTCCAGCTCTTTTTCCGTCGTTTGACGATCACGTATACGCGCGAGATAGAGATTAAGGGCCTCCTCTGCCATATCATCTACTGCTGCCTGCCAACCATGGAGATAGTGGTTGTGGGTCATGTCCATGGCGAGCTGTTTTTTTAGCACTGATCGAGTTAGTTCTAGGGATGCTTTCGCCGTGATTATCTCTGCCCCGCCGCAGTGAATGGCCCAATTTGAGATATGGTCAATCGCAGATGAAGGCAGTGGATCGAGAAAGCCGTCGGCGATTAGATAGCCGATGCTATCTCGAATCGAGTACGATTCAGATGGCCATGCTTGAGCCAAGCGTTCGCCAATAGATGACTTAAGTTCGGCACTCACTTTTGCGCCATTTACAACACAACGTGCAAGAAGCCGCAAAGACGTGTGGAATGCGTCATCGGCGGCAGAGAGTTGATTGTTGATGATGGTGTCAGCATCAGGGTGCATTTCCAGCGCAAACTGTAATGCCTGAGCCCAAGGGCGACGACAAATATTCGTAAAGCGAGGGCCTATCTCGTTTGGTGCATTGCCTACCATCCAGCAGGCAGCTAGGTACTCTTGCACGATAGGGTAGGCGAAGCGTAGACGTGCATTTGAACGTCTCAATGCCCCTGTTCGTATCAGTCGTTCGATATAAACGTCAGGTAGCTCTAGTAATCCTTGGCCTTTAAGAAGCCGCCTAGCCTCCACTTCGGCAATCCCTATCCCGTCATTCTCCAAACCTCGCCATGCAAGCAATTCAGAGGCTTCACGTACATCGCCTATTGTTGCCATTGGCGCTGCGGTCGATTTATGTCTTTCCGGAGAAAAAAGAAGTGATAAGTAATTCTCAAGCAATTCTGAGCGCGATCGGGGGAGGTCGTCCTCTGGTCTTGTGCTGGCAAGTACCAAGGCAAGGAATAATGGAATCCTGAGTAAGTGACCCAAATCCGGGTGTCTTCTAAGGTGGCTGCTGAGGCTGTCAGCGGATAGGCCACTGCCGTGTTTCGAGTAGGAGTCAGCAAATTGCCTTATTGTGTGGTCGTCAAGTCTACTGAGGGTTAGGACTGGCACGCCTAATGGGACTGTAAGGGCGGCGCTATCTCTGACGGTTAGAAGGAATGATGATTGATGAAAGCGTGCCGCAAACCTATTGAGGGTACTTAGCACATTAGTTCGATCAGACGCCGATAGTTCGTCTAAACCATCCAGAAGAACCACAGCGCGTCCACTTTCGCATAGTCGTTCCCAGTCAATTGACACGCTGTAATCAGAATTGACTTTGTCATTGAGGTACCCAAGTACGGATAGTCCTGATGCCGCAAGTGCATCCAGGGGAATAACGGCGGGCATGTAGATGTTGCCGCTAAGTCTGCATGCAATAGCATGCAACATCGTCGTTTTGCCAAAACCGGCTCCGGCATCAATTACTGCGCGCACAATTTTCCCGCGTGGAAAGTCTCGCAAGTCGATAGGTGCCGCCGAATGCGACCATCGCCAACGCGGATCTTCTTCTTCAAAGTCAGAATGGGCGCCGCTATTCGATCTGTCACATAAGGTTAGCCACAGGAATAGATCCTCAATCGGTCCACTCAGGTTTGTGCCCGGTACTGTGAGAATCCCCATTTCCGTTCGGATAGCCCGGAGATATGCGTCAGCTCCCCAAGTTGTAGCATCTCGAACTGATACCTTGTGTTCCACTGCCAACTTATTAAGGAGTTCAGCGGTGCGGAAGATTCCTCGAGTTCTTGCTTGCCCCCCAACTCCGCCAAGTAAAACAGTGAAAAGAGCGTTTGCATCTTTGTTGGAAGGAGGAATCCACAATGGGATCATGTCTCGATTGATAATATCCAGTGGCCATACCCACACATCGACGTGTACTGCTAGTTTGAAGGCCGCTTCTTCCGTTTTTTCTGGCAGGGCATCAACGATTTTTTTTGTGACTGTTTTTAAGGCACCAGAAAGGCTGTCAATCCACTCATCCTTGTTGCGTTTACCCTTGGCACGATCACAAAGGTCGCGGAGGTAATCAATTTCTGCCGAAAAAGTGCCAATAACGAGAATGAGTTGGTATTGCTCACCATTGCATTCATGAGCTTGCTTGGTGAAATCAGACCATAGTTTTCTCCATGCATCCGAAGTTGTGGAAAGCGCCTCTTTTGCCTGGATGAAAGAACGGCCGCCATCTGCGTGACGAACAACTATGTCATCAATATGATCAGGAGCCTCCACTCTAACTTCAACTACTCGCTCGCGTGCAATCCTTTGGCGAGAATCAATCAAACGTCCAAGGTAAAGGGTCGCGATTGAATTCTGATAATGGATGCCTGATTGTGTTGTGGTACCGCCGGTTTCAGCCATGATTTCACTGTTAAGATGTCTTGTGTTCTTGCCAAATCAAATTGTGGGTTGAGCAACAGTGGTGCATCTTACTTCACTCCCACCCCCAACCACGCATCCAAAGTCAGCTCGGTCGGTAGCGGGGCAGTCTATCTTTCAGATAATCGAGCGCCAGATTTTCCTTCTCACGCCACGCCGTTTCGCCAATGCTCATTTGCAGCGTCCGTAGGCGCTGTGCCTTTCATACTGATCACTGTTGCTTGATTTCTACTGCCTCAACGACTGAATGAGTCTGGAATCGGCAAATTTCCTCTGCCTTGTTTTCCTTAATGCGGTAGATCTTGTGATTGCCATCAAAGGCGTCCACATAAGTCACACCATCTTGCACAAAGGCATCCTGATTCGGGCCGCAAGGAAAACCTCCAAGGTCATCTAACAACAGTTTGTTTAGAGCAGTTGGCGGAACATCTGATCTGCTGCTGTTAGTGACAGCCAGGTAGGTAACACCACAGCCGCGTCCGGCACCGTGAACAAAATCGAGTCGTACCATGTTATCCAACTTCCCATCGTTGTCTATGTCTACCCGAGCAACACCGGGTTTGGGCGTTTTAGACCAAAACAATTCCCCATCTGGAAGGCTGTCGATAGAGTGGTTCAGGCTGTAAGCCACATAATGAATTGCATCAGGATCTATTTTGTTGCAGACGGGGTTGTTTTTCCCAAAGACAAGTGTGACCGTCGGCTTACCTGCCTGCTTGAATCTGCACACTGGTTCCAATTTGTCGTCGTTCGACAGTCGCCATAACTTCCCTTCTCCATCTTCAATGAAGTAGCGACCGCCAACATAGAGGATGTCCAAATCCATGCCTATTTCGTTCGGGTCAACGAGCGCTTTGAGGGCGGCCCCTTTCTTACCCGAAATGACATATGCGGAATTGAAATGCGCGGTTCCTTGTTCAGCGATGGCTAGATGATCCAATACACCATCGCTATTTAGATCAACTGACCAATATCTTACCGAGTCATTTGAAATAACCTCATCACTCGATGCGAATATGGATTTCAGGTCACTCGAGTCTAAGTTCGTGGTCGTGGCGGTTGGTGGGAGACGCAATTCGTTGGACCGGTCATGGTTAAAGTAGTCTGCGGCCATCTTACATGCGGCTAAATTCGTCAAGGGAATCTTGCCAGTTGAGGCCTTGAACGAGCGCAACTGGGTTAGTCTGATGTTATAAGCCTTCTTGAAGCATTCGATATCGAAGCATCCGTTGCGCTCCTGGATCCATATCCTTTGAGATTGTGTCAACGACCTGTCCGCAGCATCGCCACGCTTTAGCGATTTGTAGAGGTTGCCGAGATCTTCGTCCAATGTAGACAACTCAGGATTGCGACAAATCAGCTTCTCGACTTCGGTGCTTGCCTTGCCGCAATCAAAGCTCGCAGCATTAACTGAAGCTGTCAAAACAACTTGGCTAAGAATTAAGCATGTCAGTCTTTTCACGAATCTACCCTTCAGGTTAGTTCACGGGATATGGCTGAATCTCTACTTCAATCCCACCCCCAACCACGCATCCGAAGTCAGCTCGGTTGGCAGCGAGGGCAGTCTTTCCTTCAGGTAATCGAGCGCAAGTTTTTCCTTCTCGCGCCACAACGCTTCGCCCATCGCCTTTTTCATCATCATCAGCGGGGCGCTGCCCCTGACCATGTCGTTCCAGAATTCGGGGATGGTGGTGACGGGGCAGGGCTTGGTGATGCTGCGTATCTCGACGTTGCGGAAGCCGGCATCGATCATCTCCTGCCTGAAGACATCGGGGTTCTCCAGCGTGGCGACTGAGCGTTGCGGTTGCGGCAGCTCGGGCTTGATGGCGCGCAGCGCGCCGAACATGGTCTGCATCGCGGGCGATTGGTCCACCGGCGCCCAGCTGGTGATGGCGACGCTGCCGCCCGGCTTGAGCGTGCGGTAAATTTCCGTGAAGCCGCGCTTGCGGTCGGGGAAGAACATGAGGCCGAAGAGCGAGAACGCGGCGTCGAAGGTGGCATCCGCGTAGGGCAGGGTCTGTGCGTCGCCGCAGTGCAGGGCAATGTTGCGGTGGCCGGCCTGTTCGATCTTGCTGCGGAAGATGGCGAGCATTGCGTCAGAGAAGTCGATGCCGTGCACCTGTGCCGCCTGGTGCGCAAGCCGCAGCGCCAGCGTGCCCGGCCCGCAGGCGACATCGAGCACGGTTGAGTTCGGTTTGAGTTTGCTGGCGGCGATGGCTTCGTCGGCGAATTCTTCGAAGACGAGCATGGTCGTCTCGGCGTAGCCGTGGGCGACGAGGTTCCAAGGTTCGGCGGCGGAGAGGGGGGGCTGACTCATGCTATTCCCGCATTTACAGTGGGATTAATCTTACGCGAGCAGCGGTCAAAGCGGGAACAATTTTGTTTTTCTATTCAATGGGCATAGAGCTGCAAGCACAGGAGCCGCGTTCTGTCGCTCCACAATCGAGCAAGTGATTCAGTGCATGCTCGAAAGTGCCGGGCAACAACTGTCGCTGCAGGTCCACTGCAAGAAAGCGGGCGCTGGTGTCGATGTGTTTGTAGCGCGCCATTTATTTCTCCTGAATATTCTCCTTATCTTCGATCTTGAAATTTCGGTTGGTTCACGGCACGATGCCCGAATGAACAGACTTTTTCTACAGCTGCGTTAGGAAGCAGATGAATGGCTGCCGCTGAGCACTTTCTCGCTGAGGAACTGGAAAGGCTGATGTTGCTACCTCTCCAATCGGGCGAAGCTTTGCGGGTTTGGCAGGCCGAGTCGCAGAGCCTTCAGCGAAAGCTTCAGCGGGAATATTCGGGCCTCTCGGTTCCCGAGGTCGTGTGGCATTACTTGGCAGATGCAGATATTCGGGCAAAAGATTCAGAGTCGGAGTATCGGGCACGCCAGGAAGCAGAGATGAGGAAGGTCATTGATGCGCTCCGTAGAAGCTAAGAGCTTCCCAACGAGTTCTTTGAGGCCGACGCGCCGGACGTCATGCAGCCGCTGCGGCGCGCGGCTCAGGAAAATCGTTAGGCATAGGAAAATATGAACAAAGGTTTATGGCTTTTTGGAATGCAAGTGGCAATCATTGTCAGTTGTGTTTATTCAATTTCAGTAACACCAGGTCACTCACCTGGTGAACCGGGCATATTAATTCCATTGCTTCTTTTATTAGTCACTCCGCCCATATTTTTCGGTTTTGGATTTCGCCTTTCTCAAGCTGAGAAAAGCTTGAAGGGCAGTGTCGCCAAGTATCTAAATGCTGCCGGCCTTGTCATTTATCTGGTTTGGTTTGGACAGAGTTCGTTTTGGGGGGGCTAATGATGATTGAGGCGGAAATGAGGAGTCCGCCGCGCTTGACGAGAATAACCTCAGTCGCGTAAAAGGCAACATTCTGTACTCGTTCATGCGTTTGATGCGTCTACCTACTGCCCTATTCTTGCTGGCGCTGTTGTGCTCGGGATGCGCCCAGAATGAATTACTGACCAAACAGGATTACCAAAAAAGCCAACAGGAATTCGTGCAGGGCGACATTCAGGATGCACTGCTTGATTTTCCGCGCGGCGCTGAAGATGGCGGCTTCATCACTACGATGGAGAAGAGCTATCTCTCTCTTTTGCTAGGCAAACCGAATATCAAGAATTTGCAGCAGCAGGCAGCAGCATTGGAGGACCGCGTGCGTTACCACGTTTCGCGTGAGGCGCGCACCTTCTTTTACGTGCAGACACTGGATGACTACTACGCATCTGAACATGAAGTGATCTGGATGCACTTTCTCCTAAGCTGGGGATATTCGCTGCAGGGCAAGTATGAAGACGCATGCGTCGAGGCGCGCCAGGCGAGCACCCTGCTTTCCCTGCCCTGGAGTCCGAACGGGCATTTCGATGACCCATCAATGCGCCTCTTTCTCGCCACATTGTGGACAATGTGCGGGGACTGGCGCGAGGCACAGGTAGATTTGCGCGCAGCGTGGGTTATGGATAATCAGCTCACTTGGGCGAAGGATCTGGCCGAGCACGATAAGGCGCCGGCCCATTTGCTGGTTGTGATGGGGGGGCCGGGGCCCGATATCGTGTGGGCTCCTGCGCTCGGCGGCAATCCCTTGCGCGCTGCACGCGATGTGCGCTTCAAGCTGCGCGGGGGAAAGCGCAAGCCATCTCTGATCGACCAGCAGGGCATGGCCATCGAACCTCACCTGTCGCCAGATGCGGCCCAATGGTACGAACGGCATCTCGATCGCGAAAGTGAACTGCACGAAATAATTTCGGACTCTGCCTATGGCTCGCGCATGGCCGCCGATGGCGTCAAAGCGTCTGGCAATATTGTTGCCCGGACGAGCCAAGGTTTCGCCTTTGGCGTCGTCGCCGGCGCGGCTATTGTAGCCGCTTTGGTTCTTGATGCTGAAGTGCAGAACAGCAAATCTGCTGGTAGTAGCACGATTACCGATGTCAATTGGGGGACTGTACTGGGGGCGGGAGCGGTGATTGGCGGAATCGCCGGAGGTGTAATGGGTGCATGGTCTGGCGCGGGAGAGGGCGCTGAAGATATGAAGCGGGACCTCGATCCGAGCCTGCATTACCGCTTCGTGCGCTACCTGCCCGAATATTTTTGGCTAGGCTGGAGCGAAGAGCCTGTGCAGTACCCCGTGGAGCTGCGCGACGGATCTGTTCACATGACGCTGTCGCACGCCACAGTCAACAATGGCGTCTCGGTAAGCATCGCACAGGTAGCAGATATCAGCGCACAACTCGCCGATGGGCGTACCCCCTGTATCTTTCAGCTCCCCAATTCGTCGATCACCATACGGAAAATGCCTGACGCCGAGGGCAACTGTTCGAATAATGCGGATTGGTAATGACAGCCAAAATAGAGACCGATGTGTGGAGTTGCAGCGGTTTGTCTGTGCGCTAGGCGTGGCTCGATTTGCGCTGTTCGTTAGGTCGTTTCGACTGGGTTCCTGTCTGGCGTCGAGCCCATTCTGATCTCCCCGGGGCGTGCCCCCTCAGCCTTGCTTCGCCGCGCTACGCCGGCTGGCGGCCCATCCTATCAGGGATAGTATCGCCAGTCCCGTGCCGATGAGCACGATGCCCATCACTTCGCCCGGCCTGAAATCCTCTCCCATCATCAGGCGGCCGGAAACGATGGCAACCACCGGGGTGCCAAGTATTGAAAGGCTGGCTTCCCAGGCGGGTACCCGATCCAGCAGGATGATCCACAGCAGCCAGCACATCGCGGTGCTGATCACCGACATGAAGGCAAGGATGCCGATGTAGGTGGCCGACCAGTTGGTGGCATGTTCCGGTATCAGCACGGCCAGCAGGATCAGGGGCACGGCGCCGATCAGCATCTGCCAGGTGGTGAGCGAGAGCAGGTCCACTGATTGCCTGGCGCGCAGGCGCTTGATCAGCACGGTGCCGATGGCCCAGCACAGTGCCGCCATGACGCCCAGGAATTTGCTGAACAGGCTGGAGTGCATGTTCCATGGTTCGATGATCAGCAGCAGCCCGGCGAGCGTGCTGACGGCGGCCAGCCATTGCTTGCCGCGGATGCGCTCGCCTAGAATCGGCCAGGCGAGCAGCAGCGTCCAGATCGGCATGGTGAAGATCAGCACCGCTGTCTTGCCGGGGCCGCCTTCCACGAGTGCCCAGGTCTGAAACAGCATGAAGCCGCTCACCTGCGCCAGGCCGATGGCGAATGTGGGGCCGGGAGCGATCAGTTTGAGCGGGCGCCCCATGAGTTTGAGCGCGAGAAGCAGGGCTAGTGCGCCGCCGACACAGCGCTCTGCCGCGAGGGCGAAAGGCGGGGCATATTCCAGCGCCTGTTTTGCCAGCACCCAGGTGTATCCCCAGGTGAGGGAGAGGACGGCAAGGCCGAGTGGCAACAGCCAGCGTTGATGATTAGGGCCAGGTGGCATCAGTCGTTACCTGCGCGCAAGGGAGATGCCAGAATTATACTCATTCAGCATTGACACCCTGCAGGATTGGCCATGCCAGAAGGGCGGGTAATGCAGGCGTCCGGAGAAGCGCTGCATCCGCAGTGAGTGGCAGCGCTGTCGTCGCAGGCCGATCCCGTTTTTACTTGCTGCCGAAAGCGCGTTTCAGCGCTTGTCGCGTCGCTCTTGGGCCTATCGTTTGTCTTTTGCCTGCTGCATTTTCTGGAGGATGTCGCCGGTTTCATTTCCTTCCTCCTTGCCATCTGGATATCGCCTGATGTAGTCGAAAATATCCTGCTGGCTTACTTCAACGATTTGGCCGCCGTGCAGGGAAGGTATCTGGAAGGGCTCATTCTTTAACAGCCCTTTGATTTTGTCGCCATCCCATGCGGTGATTTCTACCCACATCCATTCATTGCCGCCAGTGGGCACGGCAAAGGGGGCTTTCACTTCAATATATTCTCCCGGTGCCAGCCCTGCGTTGAAGATTCTTTTGAGTTCGGGCAGGTGTGACTTGGCCTTGTTGCTGGCTGCAAGCAGCTGGTCGTCGTGCTTTACCTGCACAATATCGTCTTCCCAGCCGAAGAGTGCGGACAGCAATTTGTCCTGCTTTGCATGGTTGTCTTCTCCTTCGTAACGGTTGAAGGTGAGTTCAATAAGCGGGTTTTTGGGGTCGCCCTCTTCCCATTTGCCTTGTTTGAGTGACAAGTGTGCAATTGCGGTTGCGTTTGGTTTTAGTGATGCGGTCTGGGACTCGCGAACCCTGGCGTTCTTTACCCCGTGCAATTCGAGATCAAACTCGCCGCGTTTGGTGATGGTTGCACCTTCTGCGATGGATTGGCTAAACAGATTGATGAGATTGCCCACGGCCGAATTCATCGACCAGGAGAAATCTTCGACTACGACATCCGGCAAGCCGAATTTTGACATGCCAAGTGTAATGGCCCGGACATATTCTCCTGACCTGTAGGCGTGGATGACGGTATGGCTGGGGATGTCCGGGATTTCGTCGGTCCATGATGCGATCCGCCTTTTATGCCATTCGTCCGGGGTGAACATTTCTCGTGTCTGTTCGTCCCACAGCAGGCCGCCTGTAGCGCGTGCAACGGCCTCAGTCACGCTGTAGGCAGTGCGCAAACCTGTCCAGACGTCGGCTTTGGGGTGGGCAAAATCCAGTATCAGGGCCTGCGTGGATTTCTGCAGGGCCAGTGCTTGCTCACGGGTGATGCCGCGGCCGAATCGATTCAGAGAATCCATGCCGGGGGGCGCATAATCCTGCTGCACGTTGCTGAGCAGATGGGTGCTTACCAGGGGCTCGCTGGGCACCTTGGGCAACGCTTCAACCTGTTTGAGTTTGCTGTGGCTTGCGGTGAGAAATTCATTCAGTGCGGTCGCCGGGTTTTTGCTGGGCGTGGGCAGGTAGTAGATGGCTAATTGAAACTGCATCGAGTCTGCCATCAGCGGGCCGGTTGCGATGCCTTCTGCTTCGGGCGTCTTCGTGCAGCCGGATAGTGCGAGGAGGAACAATGCGATGGCGATGCCTGGTAGTGGAAGAGATTTCACGCTTGGTCTTGTCATATTCATTCTCAAAATTAAGGGGCAGCTCAGGCTGCGGCTCTGTGCAACTGACTACTCAACGCCTTTCTACAACCACGCATCCGAAGTCTGTGCCATTGCTACCGCTGCAGCCCGATCCTGCGCAGGCTCTCCACCAGCACATCCACCTCGTCGCGCGTGTTGTAGAACGCGAACGACGGCCGCACCGTTGATTGCAGCCCGAAGCGCGCCAATATGGGCTGGGCGCAATGGGTGCCGGCGCGCACGGCGATGCCGTGTGCGTCCAGCTGCCTGGCGACTTCCAGATCCGGGATGCCTTCCATCACCAGGGAGATGACGCCGCCGCGCTCGCGCGGCATGCCGATCAGGCGCAGGCCATTGACGCTGCGGATGCGTTCGAGCGCATAGGCGAGCAGGTCGGTTTCATATTGCTCGATTTCCGCCAGGTCCAGGCCGTTGAGGTAGTCGATGGCGGCGGCAAGGCCCACGGCCGAGGCGACGGAGGGGGTGCCGGCCTCGAAGCGGTGGGGCGGGGCGGCGTAAGTGCTGTGTTCGAAGCTGACCTGCTGCACCATGCCGCCGCCGCCCTGCCAGGGCGGCAGCTGTTGCCAGCGTTCGTGGCGGCCGTAGACGGCGCCGATGCCGCAGGGGCCGAACAGTTTGTGGCCGGAAAATACGTAGAAGTCACAGCCTATGGCCTGCACGTCCACGCGGCGATGAGGAATGCCCTGTGCGCCGTCGATCACTACGGTGGCGCCCACGCGCCTGGCCATCTGCGTCATCTCGTGGATGGGCATGACGGTACCGAGGGCATTGGATATGTGGGTGATGGAAACCACGCGGGTTTTGGGGCCGAGCAGTTTCGCATAGGCTTCGAGGATGAGGTCGCCGTTGTCGTCCACTGGCGCGACGCGGATCACCGCGCCGCTTTTTCTGGCGGCGAATTGCCAGGGCACGATGTTGGCGTGGTGCTCGGCCTCGGTGAGCACGATCTCGTCGCCCGGCTGCAGCAGGCTCTCGCTGAAAAGGGCGGCGAGCAGGTTGATGCCTTCGGTAGTGCCGCGCACGAACACGATCTCGTCCTGCGAGCCCGCATTCATGAAGGCGGCAACGCTGTCGCGCGCGGCGTCGTAGGCGTCGCAGGCTTCCATCGCCAGGGTGTGGGTGCCGCGATGGATGTTGGAGTTTTCCTGCTCGTAGTAGCGCGACACGCGGTCGATCACGACTTGCGGTTTTTGCGAGGTGGCGGCGCTGTCCAGCCAGATCAGCGGCTGGCCGTTCACCTTGCGGCTCAGGATGGGGAAGTCGCGGCGGATGCGCTCGACATCGAATTGCCTGGCGGGGGACGGGTTTGGTCTCATGGTCTTTCCAGATGGGAGGCTGTGCAATCTTACGCGATAATGTCTCATCAATTTTAATCTGTACAGGACAGTTGCCAATATGTGGCTACAAAAGGAAATCTCGCTCAAGCCCCGATCCCGCGGCTTTCACCTGATCACGGACGAGCTGCTGCGCGAGCTGCCCGAGCTGCGCAATTTCAGGGTGGGGATGATGAACGTATTCATCCTGCATACTTCGGCATCGCTCACGCTGAACGAGAACGCAGACCCGACGGTGCGGCAGGATTTCGAGAGCTGGTTCAACCGCGCCGTGGCGGAGGGCGAGTCCTACTACCGTCACCGGGACGAGGGCCCGGACGACCTGCCCGCGCACATCAAGGCCAGTGTGCTCGGTGCGAGCCTGAATATTCCGCTGCGCGACGGCCGGCTGCGCCTGGGAACCTGGCAGGGCATCTATCTGTGCGAGCATCGCAACCACGGCGGCAGCCGCCGCATCGTGGTGACGCTGCAGGGGGAGTAGTGCGCGGCGTGTGCCGTTTGTGCGGAGCGTGCCGGCCCGTTTACGTCTCGGGCCGTCTGGCGCACTTCATTTCTGGTCGTGCAGGCTGCCGGCCAGGTACTGCTCTATGGTGTCGGACAGCTTGCCCGGTTTCTGCAGCGCCTGTTGCAGATCCCGTGCGGCCTTGAGTTCCGCCTCGTCCAGCGCCGACTTCAGCTTCTGCGCCCTGGGCGCGAGCGCGGGGCTCAGGCTGTAAAGCGCCAATGCAACGGCGCGGTTCTTGCGCACGCCGAGCCCCTGCTCAAACAACAGGCCCAAGTTGCCTATCGCATAATCGAAGCCCTGGTCGGCCGCCTTGCGGTACCAGCCGGCTGCCTCGGCATAGTGTTGCGGCACGCCTTGGCCACGCGCATAGAGCAGGCCCAGGTTGTTTTGCGCCGCAGCGTTGCCCTGTTCAGCCGCCTTGCGGAACCATCTTTCTGCGGCCTCATTGTCCTTGGGGGTGTTGAGCTGGTTGAAGTCGATCAGCTCTGGCGAGGCGGTCGAATAGGACAGTGCCAGGCTCGGGGCGAGGCGTAGCCATTTGGTCGGATCGCTCTTCAGGCCGAAATATTCGAGCAGCCCCAGGCGGTGTTGTGCCTTGGCATGGCCCTGCTCTGCGGCCTTGCGAAACCAGGTCTCTGCCAGCGCGTAATCCTGCGCGACGTTGAGGCCGTTTGCATGCAGCAGCCCCAGGTTGTACTGGGCCTGTGCATCCCCCTTGTCGGCGCGCTCGCGCAGTTGTGCGAGGCCTGCGGCATCGACATGCAGCATCTGCCGGTCGCCCTCGAAGAGCACGATGTAGTTCATGTATGCCCTGGGGTTGGCGGCCTTGCGCCACCATTCGGCGGCGCTGGTGTCGCTTTGCGGCAGCACGTTGCCCTGGCTGTACAGCAGGCCCAGCTCGAGTTGGGCGACGCCGCTGCCGTTTTGCGCGGCGTTCTGCAGCATGGCCAGCGCCCATGGTTCGCCGCTTTCCGCGGTCTTTCTCAGGCGGTCGCCGTCTTCTTCTTTCAGATGCGCGCGGCCATCGGTCTTGTCAGCCGCGGCCATCAACTGACTCTGCAGCCTGGCTGCGGGGATGCCGAGCTTTTCCGCAATTGCGGCATGGACGGAGGCATCCTGGTCGCTTATTTCATAGTAGAAGCCGATGCGGTGCAGGTTGCCAATCAGGTCGCGCTTGGTTGCGAAATTCATTTCAAGCCTGCCGATGTAATAAGTTTTGCCCGCATCCGGGACCAGGAAGGAGATCGTGGTTCCCGCGTGCATCGGGCCGCTCCAGGGATCGACAAAGTCTATTGTTTTGACGAGATAGGTGCCGGGCTTGAGCGCCCATGCAAATCGGCCCTGGTCATCCACCTCGCCGGTGCCTGTCCATTGATCTCCCTTGCGCAGCAATTTCACTTCAAGCGCGGGGCCGAATACGCCGTTGCCCAGCGTGCGGGGCTGGCCATTTTCGATCCATTGGATTTGCCCGGCTACCGTGGAATGCGTGACGGGAGGGAGCGCATTGCCAGCGCTGACGTTCGGGATTTTTGTCATGCAGGCGCTCAGCGCGAGCGCAAGGCACAGCGTGCCTGCCCTGCAGATGGTTCGCCTTGAGATGTGCGTCATGCCTGTTCTCCTGCCGGCACCGGTGTGCGCGGAGCGGGTTGCGTGATCGGGCTGTGCGCTGAAATCTCTACAGCCCTGCGCAGTGTAAGGTCAATTGAGGGACTCCTACAATATGCACGGGAAGGCCCGGGGCGGACACGCACGAAACAGGTGCGCTCCAAGCGGCGCGTGCGCTTGCGAATACATATCCGACGCAAATTTAATATGTTGCAGCAATGACCATCTGCACTGAGTGGGCATATTTCGTGTGAGGTGGCGGCGTTAACCGCTGCCGGGCAGCGCAATCTGCGCAGAGCGATTCATGCGGTTTCTATATCTTTATATAGATCGTTCTATCTATAGGAGAAATATCGATACGCCGGTATATTCCGGCAGCATAAAGCGGCGATGAACATCTGTGCTCGGGGAGTTCGTCGTTGCCTTCAACTCATGCGCATATCGAAGGGGGAGCGTGATGCAAGCCAACATCAAGTTGAATCATGGGCGGCCACATCATTTCTGCCATGACTTCTCTGTTGCAGGACACTTCTCTCCCCTCGGTCTGGTGACGAATGGCGATCTGCTGTCTTGCGGAACCAACCCTGAAACGAATCATGCCAATTGCCAAGTTTAGGGTCCCGAAGCGCAAGCCACATCTTTCGGAATTCTGGTTGCTGGTTGTATTGGTTGGGGCAGTCTTTCTGATCGAAACGCTGGTGATGATCATGCTGCCCCGCCTGCCCTTGATGTCCGGGCTGGCAGAAACGTTGCTTGATGCAACCCTGCTGTCCGCGCTGTTGTCCCCTTTGCTGTATTACCTGGTGTACAGGCCGTTGACCCTTGGCATGAGTGAGCGCAAGGCAAGCGAGGTGCGCCTGCGTGCACTGCTTGAAAATACCTCGGCCATCGGCATCGTGGTCATCAATCAGTACCGCCGGATCGAGGAATTCAACCTCGCTTGCCAGAACATGTTCGGTTACTCCAGGGAGGAGGTGATCGGGCACAACGTGAGCATGCTGATGCCGGAGCCATATCGCAGCGCGCATGATGACTACGTCAGCAACTATCTGGCCTCGGGGAAGCCGAATGTCATGGTGTTCGATCGCGAGCTGACGGGGTTGCGCAAGGATGGTTCGAGTTTTTCCATCAGCCTGTATGTGGACCGGGTCAATGTCGGCGGCTCCACCATCTTCATCGGTTTCATCAAGGATGTTACCGAGCGCAAGAAGATGGAAGAACTGTTGCGGAAAAGCGAGGAGAAATACCGCGAGCTCTTTGACAATGCCAGCGACCTGATTTACAGCACCGACCAGGACGGGGTTTTCACCTCGGTGAACAAGGCGCTGCTCAATACCCTGGGCTACAGCCAGGAAGAGATTGTCGGCGAACACATCAGCAAGATCCTGTCGCCTGAAAATCTGGCCATTGCCCAGATGATGTCGGCCAAGAAGCTGAGCGGCGCGATGAAAGCCACCCAATATGAACTGGAGATCATCTGCAAGGACGGGCATATCGTCCCGGTTGAGGTGAACAGCCGCTTGATCTGCGTGAATGGCGTGCCCGCCGGAACACACGGAACCGGGCGCGATATCAGCGATCGCGTAGAGGCCGAGCACGCCCAGCGCCTGGCGGCACTGGTGTATGACAACAGCAACGAGGCGATGATGATTACCGACGCCAACAACTGCATCATCGCCATCAATCCTGCCTTCACGCGGGTGACCGGCTACTCGAAGGCGGATGCGCTAGGCAGGACGCCGACGCTGCTCAGCTCGGGACGCCATGATGCCGAGTTTTTCCAGAAACTGTGGCGCGCGCTGACGACGACGGGGCACTGGCAAGGGGAGTTGTGGAACAAGCGCAAGAGCGGCGAGTTCTACTGTGAGTGGCTTTCCATCAACACCATCTTCAACGCAAACGGCTCGGTGCATCGGCGCGTGGCCATCTTTTCCGACATCACCCGCAGAAAAGAGGCCGACGAGCTGATCTGGACCTACGCCAATTTTGACATGCTGACACAGTTGCCCAATCGCCGCCTGTTCAATGACCGCCTGGAGCAGGAGATCAGCAAATGCCATCGCGCGGGCCTGCCGATGGCGCTGATGTTCATCGATCTCGACCGCTTCAAGGAGGTGAACGACACGCTCGGGCATGCCCAGGGCGACATCCTGCTGAGCGAGGCGGCACGGCGCATCGTGGACAGTGTACGCGAATCCGATACGGTGGCGCGCATGGGCGGAGATGAATTCACCGTCATTCTCTCCGGGCTGGGCGACACCGGCAGCATAGACCGCATTTCCCGCAAGATCATTGCGCGGCTGGCTGAACCGTTCCAGTTGATGGACAGGACCGTCGAGATTTCAGCCAGCATCGGCATTGCGATCTATCCGGATGATGGCACCGAGATCGAAGACCTGCTCAAGAAGGCGGACAAGGCGATGTACACATCCAAGGAGCAGGGGCGCAACCGGTATCATTACTTCAATTCCGTAGCGTCATGATCCTCACCTCGTCTCGCTGTTGTGCAGGGGCTGGGAGCGATCTATTTCGTCCGGCTCACGCCATTGAGGTAAGCGGCCACCAGTCCCCCGGCCAGCCAGATGCCCGCGATGCCGGCGATCCAGAAGCCGGGTGCACCGCGCGCTGATCCCAGTACATCGGTGAGGCCCGCCAGGATGCCGCCACCCAGTCCCACCCCCCACAGCATGACGGCGTAGATCAGCATCGGCACCACCGATTTCTTGTAGCCGCGCAGGGCATTCACCGCCACGGCCTGCAGCGCATCCCCCAGATGATACAGTCCGACCAGCGCGATCAGCGGAATGGCGGCCGCCTGCACCTGGTGGTCGGTGGTGTAGAGGCGTGCGATCAGCGGTGCGCCCAGCCAGAAGATCAGGCTGACGACGGCCGCAATCGCCATGCCGAGACGGATGCCTACCCAGCAGGTGTGGCGGGCGCGTTCCGGTTGCCCGGCGCCGATGGCCTGGCCAGCCAGCACTGCGGTGGCATTGCCCAGCGCCAGCGGCGTCATGAAGGCCAGCGCGGCCAGGTTGGCGGCGATCTGGTGGGCGCCGGAAACGATGGGGCCGAGGCGCGCGATGAACAGCGCCATGAAGGTGAAGGCGGTCACGTCCGCGACGAAGGTCACCCCGATGGGAACGCCCAGTTTCAGGAACTCCTGGATGGCCTTGCGTTCCGGCGCGGCCATGCGTGCGCGCAGCTGGAACTGCTGGTAATCCGGATGGCGCAGGCACCAGCCCCAGGCCAGCGCGGCCATCAGCCAGGCATCCACCGCCGTGGCCACCGCGCAGCCCGGGCCGCCCATCTCCGGTGCGCCGAACAGGCCGTACATGAAGATCGCGTTGAGCGGGATTTTCAGCGCGAGCGAAAGCAGGTTGAACAGCATCACCGGGCGCGGGCGGCCGATGCCGGTGGAGAGGCCGAAGAACAGGCGCAGGGCGAAGATGCCGGGCACACTCCAGGCCGAGGCTTGCAGGTAGGCTCGCACCTTGGCCTCGACGTCCGGCTGCAGCTGTGCGAGCGCGATGAACGGCCCCGGGTTGCGCAACACCAGGATGGCCACCAGCGCCAGCACCAGCGAGATCCACACGCCCTGGTGGATTTCGCGCCCGACCTCGGCGCGCTGGCCCGCGCCATACAGGTGCGCGATGATGGGCGGCAGGGCGAGCAGCACGCTGATCAGCGACATCAGCACCGTGCTCATGATGGAGGCGGCGATACCGACGGCGGCAAGGTCGATGGCGGAGAGGCGGCCGGCCATGGCGGTGTCGATGACGGCGTTGGCCATCATCGCCAGCTGTGCGATCAGTACCGGCCAGGCCAGGTGCATGAGTGCGCGGGTGGAAGATGGGGTGTTCTGCATGTCAGTTTCTCTCAGGCTTGCCACACGCCAAACCCCGCCGCACGCAGGTCGATGCCGATCTCCACTTCACGTTCGCACGCTTCATCGTACGACATCGGGTTGAAGCCTTCGTACAGGTCGGGCAGCAGGTGCATGCCATATTGCTGTACATAGCGATTGGACTGGATGCCGGCCTTGTGCTTGTCGAAGCGCAGGTCGGGATCGAGCCCGGTCATGCCGACGTAGACGCAGGGCTTGCCCGGCACATAGCCGGGGTTGCAGCGCTTGAAGCGGCCTTCGTAGAGCACGTCTTTCGACAGCTCGATGACATAGACATGGTAGTGGTTGCGGCGCGACATGGTGCTTGCGGTGGGCGTAACGGCTGGCAGTATACCTTGCGCCGTCTGGCGGGAGCAGCTGCCATAACTGGTTTGTCGCACGGGTTGAATTGCGCCTGTGGAGGGGTATCATTTGCGCTGACAGGCCGGTTATTTGCAGATATTTTTCATACAGCTTTCCGGCCGGCGTCGATTCTGCAGCTTAACTCGCATCACAGTCTCTCAAGTCGCATCACCGTCTCTGCAGTTCAACTGATCCACAAGTCAATTCTCTGGAGGTGTGAAATGAAAAAGTTTTTGCGAATTTTCAGTGTCGTTCTGATGGCTCTGCTGGGCGGAGCGGGTGCCAACCTTGCTTTCGCCGATCCGGATTCGGGCTGGGGTGGCCGCGGGCCCGGCATGATGGGCGGGTATGGCCCGGGCTATGGCATGGGGCCGGGCATGATGGGGGGCTATGGCTACGGCATGGGGCCCGGCATGATGGGCTATGGCGATTACCGCGGCCTCAACCTGAGCCGCGAGCAGCAGGGCAAGATCGCACAGATCCGCAAGGAGACACGCAGCAAGATGTGGGCTCTGATGGACGACATGATCGATGCACAGGACAAGCTGCAGGATCTGTATGACACCGACAAGCAGGATGCGACAGCGATCAACACGCAGTACAAGGTGATCGAGGATCTGCGCCGCCAGATGGTGGATATCGGCGTGGACACCAACAACCGCATCAACGCCATTCTCACCAAGGAGCAGCGCGAGAAACTGCGTGAGCGCGGCCGTGGCTATGGGCCGATGATGCGGGGCTACTGAGCGCATCTGCAATAGCTGCGCCTTCCTCTGCACTTGCGGCAGGAATGGAGGCGCAGCCTCATTCCCTTCCGCCTGCAGCCTGCAGGCCCCAGGCAGCACTGCCATAAGCAATCGACCCCATTGCTTCAGCCAGCCGGAACAGGCAATTTGAGCGTTCACCATAGATGACGCGCATACCTCAACAGGCTGATGGGGGAAGACATGGACTACTACAAGGTCTTCTATACAGACAGGCCGCTTCCCGGTGGTGCCGAACCCGACTTTACCTTCGTTATGCCGCTCAATTTTGCGACCCGGGAAGAGGCGCTGAAGGAAGCATTCAAACGCATTTTCGGCGGGGCCATCGTGTGGAAAATCGAAGGCCCCGAGGGCTTTCACCTGGACCGCGCGGAAATCGAACGGCAGTATGCGATCTTCAAGGCCAGCTGATCCTAGCGCGTGTAGCCGATGGCCTTCAGCTCTGCGTAAATGTTCTCGGCAAGGCGCGCGTGCCCAGCGGCATTGGGGTGTAGCGGATCGCCCTTGAGTTGCGGGTCGGAAAGTACCTTGGCGACGGCGTCTTCGAGCAGCGGCACTTTCTGTTCTTCTGCCACCTTGCGATAGAACGCGGCCGCCGTCAGGTGCTGGAACACGGCGCCCATCAGGCTGGGGTTGGGGCTGGCCAGCAGTACCGGCTGCGCGCCGTGCGCCCTGACCAGGGCCAGGATTTTTTCCAGATTGGCGATGGTGTCCTGCTCCGGAATGTGGCGCAGCATGTCGTTGCCGCCCAGCGTCACCAGCACCAGTGACGGCGCGTGCTGCTCCAGCAGCGCAGGCAGGCGCAGCAGGGCCGCCGCACTGGTGTCGCCGCTTACCCCGCCGTTGATCACTTCCCAGCCCGTGCGGCTTGCCAGCAGCGCAGGCCACGCCTCTGCGGGCGTGACGCCGGCGCCCGCGGTCAGGCTGTCGCCCAGCGCCAGCACACGGCTGCCGGCGGGAATGGCGTCCACTTTGGCTTTGCCACAGGAAGCAAGGAGGACGACGGCCGCGAGCAACAGGACCAGGCGCTTCATCGTTTTGGCATCCCCTTGATGGTGATCAGCGCGATCTCCGGCGCCGCAAACAGCCGGATCGGCGGGCCCCAGGTGCCGGCGCCGCGGCTCACGTACAGTTTGCGTCCATCGGCCAGTTCGGTGAGGCCGGTGTGCACGTGGTAGGTCAGCCGCGTCAGATACACGAATGGAAAGATCTGCCCCCCATGGATGTGGCCGGAGAGCTGCAGGTCAAATCGTGCGCCATCGTCCAGCACCGGCTGGTGCTTGAGCAGGACGATGAAGTCGTCCGCCCCCATGCCGGCGAGTGCCTTGCGTATGTCAGTGCGGGCGGGCTGGCCGGTGGCGGCGGTGGTGTGGTCGTCCACGCCTGCCAGCACGATGCCGCCGGCCTTGACGGCGTCGCCGCGCAACACGGTGAAGCCTGCGTCGTGCAGGAAGCGCAGGGAGTTTTCCAGACCGGCGAAATATTCGTGGTTGCCGGTCACGGCGTAAGCACCGAAGGGCGGCGTGTAGCCGCGGAAGTGGCGGGCCAGTTCGGCCAGGTTGTCGCCCTGGCCGTCGACGATGTCGCCGGTGGCCACCACGATGTCGGGCTTGAGTTCCTGCAGCTGCCCGACGATGCGGTCAAGGAAGTAGTCGCCCTGCATGATGCCCAGGTGCAGATCGGAGAGCTGGGCGATGGTGAGCTGGCCGCTGGCGAGCCTGGGCGTGGTGATGGTGATGCGCTCGACGCGGATCTGGTGTGCCTCGACCAGGCCGTAGCCGAGCAGGGCTGCGGCAAGCAGGGCGACGCTGCGGATTTCGTTTGTCGCACTCAGCGGCCACTTGAAATGCAGCAGTGCGGTGAGGAAGTGGCTGAGGTCGAACAGTATGCCGATGCAGAAAAACAGGAACAGGTAGCCCATCCAGGTGTAGCTTATCCAGGCGCCGGCAACGGTGACGCGGTGCCAGTTCTGGCGTTCCAGATACCAGACCAGAAACGGCGAGAGCGTGAGCACAATGCCGGCCACGACCAGCCCCACGGCCAGTGCAGATGAATGGGGCAATCCCAGCCATAGCTTGCCCAGCACGTACAGGTGCATGGAGCCGTAGATCAGCAGGGCCACGCTCAGGAAAGTCAGCATTGATGCTCCTAGTATGGTCCGCGTGCCGTACAGGTGAAACGCGCACGGCGCCGCGTGGAGCAGCTATTGTGACCGCCAATGAATTGGCCGTCCATCACGCGAGCAGGCCGATGCCAGCTCGATACTGGCGGGCGGATGGCGGTTCGCCGTCAGTGCGTAAGGTCGGCGGCCAGCGATGCGGTCGCCTCCGGCGCAAGCACGGTTGATACGCGAAAGGCCGGATGATCGATGCCGGCACTGACGCGGGCGCCGTGCTGCACTGCGGCTACCATCTGCGGGGTGAGCTCGAAGCGCATGAAGTGCACGGCAGCGGTCTTGTCGGGCGCGCTGCGATCGAGGTCTTCATTGGCGATGGCAAACACCTTGTCGTGGCCGTCCACCTGCAGCCAGACCTGTTCCTCGATGCCGATCAGGCGCGCCAGCGCCTGTCTGCGCTCCTCCGCGTCGTGGTATTCGATCATGAAGGTGGCTTTCCAGTTGCTGCCATCCGGGATCAGCGGGTTGTATACGTTCAGCTCATCCTGGATGCCTTCGGCTTCGAAGATGCGTTCCAGGCGCAGCATCTCCTGCACCTGGTACTGCATGGTTAGCGCGTCTTCGAAATACAGGGCTGCGTGCTCGCCCAGCGGGACGCGGCGCTTGTCCTTGTGTTCCATCACGCGGGCGCGGAATTCGTTGCGGATGGCGGCGTATTTTTCCAGTGAGTAGAGGCTCTCGCGGCTCAGTTTTTGCATGATGGTTCTCCTGAATGATGCGGTTTGATCAGATTCCATAGGCCTTGCGCAGCAGGCTGATCGGGTGGGCGGGCTCGCGTCCGTCCTTGAGGCCGTTTTCTATGTGGTGGCCGGCCATGGCGCAGTCGCTGCCATAGTGTTGCGCCTCGGCGCGCTGCACGCGCTCCACCACCGGTTTGACGATCTTCATCGCCGACAGGTGAAACTCCTTCTTCACCGCGTAGGTGCCGTCATGGCCGGAGCAGCGCTCGATGATCTCCACCTGGGTGTCCGGGATCAGCGCCAGTGTCTCGCGCGTCTTCTGGCCGATGTTCTGCACGCGCTGGTGGCAGGCGGCATGGTAGGCCACCTTGCCCAGCGGGTTGCCGAAGTCGGTCTTCAGCTTGCCTTCCCTGTGGCGCAGCATCAGGTATTCGAACGGGTCGAAGAACGCGTTCTTCACCTTCTGCACGTCGGCATCCTCCGGGAACATCAGCGGCAGTTCCTGCTTGAACATCAGCACGCAGGAGGGCACCAGCGCGGTGAGGTCCCAGCCCTCGTCCACCAGCCTGGCCAGTTGCGGAATGTTGAATTCCTTCGCCTCGCGCACCGCTTCCAGGTCGCCCAGCTCCAGCTTGGGCATGCCGCAGCAGCGCTCCTTCTCGGCCAGGCGCACGGGGATGCCGTTGTGCTCGAACACCGCCACCAGGTCTTCGCCCGGCCCCGGCTCGTTGCGGTTCATGTAGCAGGTGGCAAACAGGGCCACCTTGCCCGTGGTGGTGCTGGTGGCTACGGCGCTGGCATCGCTGTGGTGATCCTTGAGACGCTTGCGCAGGGTGTTGCTGTGG
The DNA here is from genome assembly GCA_036523795.1 of Gallionellaceae bacterium. GTDB lineage: Bacteria > Pseudomonadota > Gammaproteobacteria > Burkholderiales > Gallionellaceae > 39-52-133. The sequence goes on from DATDDN010000078.1 coordinate 24,846, forward strand.
TACTCGGGCAGCTTGGCATCGGCATGCACGCCCAGTACCGCTTCCAGCGCCTTGCGCGTCGGCGCAAACTTGTTGGCGGCATTCACCACCTGCGCCACCACCGGGATGCCGGCCAGGTTGCCGACGGCGTCGGTGCTGGTCAGGATGCGGTCGCGCGTTTTTACGTTGCCCTGCTTGAACTTGAATGCCTTGGCGCGCAGCATCAGGTGCGGGAAATCGATGTTCCACTCGTGCGGCGGCACGTACGGGCACTTGGTCATGTAGCACAGGTCACACAGGTAGCAGTGATCCACCACCTTCCAGAAATCCTTCTTGTCGACACCGTCCACCTCCATGGTGGATGACTCGTCCACCAGATCGAACAGCGCCGGGAACGAATGGCACAGGCTCACACAGCGACGGCAGCCGTGGCAGATGTCGAATACCCGTTCCATCTCATTGAACAGCGATTCTTCGCTGTAAAAATCGGGGTTATGCCAGTCCAGCGGGTGGCGTGTGGGTGCTTCGAGATTACCTTCACGGGGGGTGACGGCCATGATTCTTGACTCCTGTGACAAATGAATTTGGTGAGTCCGGCCACGTCGCGTGGCCGGGGTGCAACCTTAACCGGCGAACTCGTTCAATGCCTTCTGGTAGCGGTTGGCGTGCGAGCGCTCCGCTTTGGCCAGTGTTTCAAACCAGTCGGCGATTTCGTTGAAGCCTTCTTCGCGTGCTGCCTTGGCCATGCCCGGGTACATGTCGGTGTACTCGTGGGTTTCGCCGGCGACAGCCGATTTCAGATTGTCGGTGGTGTCGCCGAATGGCATGCCGGTGGCGGGGTCGCCACACTGCTCCAGGTATTCCAGATGGCCGTGTGCATGGCCGGTCTCACCTTCGGCGGTGGAGCGGAACAGGGCGGCGATGTCGTTGTTGCCCTGGATGTCAGCCTTGGCTGCAAAATACAGATAACGGCGATTGGCTTGGGATTCGCCGGCAAAGGCGTCTTTCAGGTTCTGCTCGGTCTTGCTACCTTTCAATTTCATGGCTCGGTACCTCCAGTAAGGGTTGTGAACAAAGTGGTAATGAACCACTGCGGCCAGTATAGGCTTCTGGATGATCGAGAAAAGCAGATTGTTTCGATGGGCGCGATCGATAAAATCGATCGCTAGCATGCGTTGCGCCGCGCGCCGGGATGGCTGGGGGCTAGCTGTTCTTGCGTGCGAGTATCTTGAGCTGCTCCAGCAAGGCGTCGCGCAGCTCGTGGAGTTTTTCCAGCATCTCCAGCAGCTCCTGGCGACTCCCGCCGTGGCGTTGCAGCAGTTGTTCAGCCAATGCATGCACCTGGCGGTGCAGGGAGCGGATCGCCAGGTAGGCTGGCTGGCCGCTGTGGCGTGCCAGGCCATCGCTATCCAGCCAGGTGCCGAAGCGGCACTGGTGGTGATTCAGTGCGGGCGGTGCTGCACGCTCCCCCCTGAGGTAGGCTTCGATCGCCAGTATCCATGCGCGGTGCTCGACGCCGGCATACAGCACGGAAATGTCGTCGCGGCTGACCGCAGGCAGGTCGGACCAGGCCGCCGGCGGGGTCCAGGTGCGCGACCAGGCGTGAAACTCGTGCGCCGGCATCGCCTTGGCAATGCCGTAGCCCTGCGCCAGTTCGCAGCCGAGCTGCAGCAGCATGACGCCATGCTCGGCCGTTTCCACACCTTCGGCGATGATCTCGCGGCGGAAGGCGGTGGACAACCCCAGCACGCCTTCCAGGATGGCCAGGTCATCCGGGTCGCTCAGCATGCCGCGCACAAAGCTCTGGTCGATTTTCAGGCGTGCAACCGGCAGGCGTTTCAGGTAGGTAAGTGATGAGTAGCCCGTGCCGAAATCATCCAGGGCAAAGGTCACCCCCAGTTCGTGACAGTCATTGATCACCTGC
>DATDDN010000079.1:0-11671 GCA_036523795.1 Gallionellaceae bacterium
GCTGAAGCCCAGCACCGCCGGCGCCAAGGTGATGAGGGTGAGCATGCTGTTCCAGCCTGACGCGGCGTTCATGGCGTGGTTTGAAGGCATCGAGAACATCGACCACGCCGAGTACGTAAAATCGGTACAGGACATCGCGCAGGACGCCCAGCTGGGCGACACGCCGGAGGCGCGCCTGGACAACATCGCTCGCTCAAGAAAGATTGCGCAACTGCTCATCTATGTCACGTATGCGGCTGCGGCCTGGGTCTGGTTTTACCCGCATCCCTACACGCTGGCCTTGCCGGTGAACGCCGCGCTGCCGTGGCTGGCCATCGCGCTGTGCTGGAAGTACGGCCGCTCGTTCAGCATCGAAGACCCCGGCAAGAATACTGCGCAGGCAGACCTGACCCTGTTGCTCATCCTGCCCGGCGCCGTGCTCAGCGTGCGCGCGCTCATGGACATAAACCTGGTGGACTGGCACGCGCTGATCCTGCCCACCATCGTCGGCACCGTGCTGATGGCGTGGGTAGCGGTGCGGGCCGCGCCTGGATTGCGCCGGCGTGTCGGCAAGCTGCTGCTGATGACGCTGTTCCTGCTCTGGTATCAGGCGAGCGCGCTCACCCTCGCCAACGTGCTGGCCGATTATTCGCAGCCTGATCAATACCGCGTCACCGTGCTGGGCAAGCGCCACACCACGGGCAAGAACTCTTCCCAGTATTTCTCGGTGACCGCGTGGGGAGAAAGCGTCAAGGACAACAACGAGGTGCAGGTGTCGTGGAATCTGTATCAGGCCACCGCCGTGGGCGAAACCGTATGCGTCAGCCGCCATGCGGGCGCGTTGGGCATGGCGTGGTATACGGTAGGAGATGCGCCTGCCTGCAAGTAGTGCGCGCCTCAGGCCGGCTTGGCGCGCTCATACTGCAGTGGCCACTTCACATCCACGCCCAGCTTGCGCGCCGCATGCAGCGGCCAGTAAGGGTCGCGCAGCAGCTCGCGCGCCATGAACACCGCATCGGCCTGGCCGGTGGCCACGATCTGCTCGGCCTGCTCGGGCGATGTGATGAGGCCCACGGTGCCCACCGCGATGCCGGCTTCGCGCCCGATGGCGGTGGCGAAAGGCGTCTGGAAGCCGGGGCCGGCGGGGACCTTGGCATCCGCCACCAGGCCACCGGTGGAGCAATCGATCATGTCGACGCCCGCCTCTTTCAGCCAGCGGCAAAGCTGCACCGTTTGCGCCAGATCCCAGCCTCCTTCCACCCAGTCGGTGGCGGAAATGCGCACCAGCAGCGGCAGGTGTTGCGGCCACGCCGCGCGCACCGCACGCACCACCTGCAGCGGCAGGCGCGCGCGGTTTTCCAGGCTGCCGCCCCACGCATCGGTGCGGTGGTTGCTGAGCGGCGAGAGGAACTGGTGCAGCAGGTAGCCGTGCGCCATGTGCACCTCCACCACCTCGAAGCCCGCTTGCAGGCTGCGCTGCGCGGCTGCCACAAAGGCCGCCACCACCCCATCCAGTTCGCTTGCCGCCAGTTCGCGCGGCTGCGGCGAGCCGGCAGAAAACGCCAACGCGCTGGGCGCCACCACCTGCCAGCCGCCGTTGGCTGGCGTCAGCGCGCCGCGACTCAGCCAAGGCGCATCGGTGGAAGCCTTGCGCCCGGCATGCGCCAGCTGGATGCCCGGCACCGCGCCGTGCTCGCGGATGAAGTGCGCAATCGGCGTCAGCGCCTCGGCATGGCTCGCCGACCACATGCCCATGTCGTGCGGCGAGATGCGGCCTTCCGGCGTCACCGCCGTGGCCTCCACCATCACCATCCCCGCGCCGCCCACCGCGCGGCTGCCCAGGTGCACCAGGTGCCAGGTGTTGGCCAGGCCATCCTGCGCCGAGTACTGGCACATGGGGGACACGAAGATCCGGTTCCTGAATTCAACCTCGCGCAAGGTGTAGGGGGAGAACAGTTTGCTCATGGCGTGCTTTCTGTGTGGCGGTTAGGGTCGCGTGATCGGAAAAGTGTCAGGCTTGCACAAACAATATAAGGCAAGGTGAACATTACGCCAATTGCCGGTGAATGGCGCGCCGATGGCAAGCCGCCGAGGCAGACGCCAGCGGGTCAACGAAACCCGCAGCGCCCCGTTAATCGCACTGGTAGTGACTCACCAACCCAGTGAAAGGAACTGTTCATGAAAAATTCCATCCCGCAATTGCGCAGCCTCAGCCTTGTAGCCGGTGCATTCTGCCTGGCCATGGCCGCCAATGTGTACGCCGAAGAAACCAGCAAACCCTGCGCCGAAGACGCCGCGAAATTCTGCAAGGGCGTAGAGCAGGGCGAAGGCCGCATTGCCAAATGCATGAAGGAACATGAGAACGAACTCTCGCCCGCCTGCAAACAAAACATTGCCAAGGCCAAGGAGCGCGTGAAAGAATTTGCCGAAGCTTGCAGGGCCGATGCCGAGAAAAACTGCAAGGACGTGAAGCCCGGTCGCGGCCGCATCGTGCGCTGCCTCAAGCAGCATGAAGACGTGCTCTCGGCCGAATGCAGAGAGCAAATGCCGCAGGGCAAGGGCCGCAAGTAGTATTGCAGCCTCCCTGCCCCTGATTCAACGCAAGCGAAGTGCACGCAAGGAGGCAACATGAATGACCTCGGAATACAACAGCTCATCAACCGCTACTGGCTGTTGATGCTGGCGCTGGACATTGGCTTGTGGCTAGGCGCGCTGCTCCTGCCGTCTACAGTGCTGCTGGCGGCCGCGATCTTTCTCACTATTGCCATCCTGAAAGGCGATGCCTCGGGTCGCCTGGTCGTGGGCGTGCTGAGCTGGATCAAAGGCAAAGCAGAACAACACGCCGTGCAAGAATGGCAAGGCAGCTACTACAGCTGGCAAAACCGGCAGATCCGCATCCTCGAAGCGCGAGACACACAATGGGTCGTCGCGCAAGACTTGGTGCAAGCCGCTGGCCTCAAAATGACAGCCGAGCTCAGACGCACACTGCCGCATTCATACCCCGGCTATCGCCAGATACCGGGCACCGAGCTGACCGGGTTCGACCAGGAATCCGCCCTCAAATTTCTCATCAGCAAACAGCACGACCCCGAAATCATCAAACTCAAACTCTGGCTCGAGCGCGAAGTCTTTGGCCGGCTGGCCCGGCAAAGGCAGGCCGAGCAGCCATGAATGAATACCTCCGCCCCTGGAAACTCACCACCCTGGCGATCGGCATCGCCCTGCTGATCGCCGGCTCGTTCTATTACCAGGCGCCCGATTGGGACATCCCCATCAGCTTCATCATGACCATCCTCGCCTACCTCACCGCCCCGTGGTCGCTGCGCGTGCTGCTGGAGCGGCGCTGGTGCCAGCTGCCGCTGGCAATTGCCTATACCTACATCACCGTGGATGGCTGCTACGCCCTCTACTGGTACTTCAAAGACCCGGCCGCACTCGAAGCCATGCGTGCAGCCAACTTCCCGGCTTCGCTGTCGCTTTACGGCATCTGCGGCTTGCTGTGGCTGTATCGGGGGAGCTTGCGGGAGATATGGGGTGTTGTTGGTGCTTTGCCACCTAGGCGCTAACCTTCATGTAAGTTGCATACCCAACTGTAGAACATGGACTTGTCCCTGCAATAATGCGAAACTTCGCCAGCTAAATCGAGTTGTACTTCGCAGGATTCCATAAATCATTCAAGTTAACCACGCAAACCATGGTGCAGAGTGAAGCTCAGACAAGAAAAGAGCTCATAGATAGGCAACTAGCTGTGTCGGGCTGGAATGTTAAAGATGTGACTCAAGTGGTTGAAGAGTTCGACATTCTGCTTCCTTTGCCAGACGGTGTTGCTGAACCGCGAACCAAATATGAAGGCCACCAGTTCAGTGATTACGTCCTGCTGGGCAAAGACCGCAAGCCGCTGGCGGTGATTGAAGCCAAAAAAACCAGCCGTGATGCCGCTCTTGGCCGTGAACAAGCAAAACAGTACTGCTACAACATAAAGCAGCAAGTGGGCGGAGAGCTGCCGTTTTGCTTCTACACTAATGGCCACGAAACGTACTTCTGGGATCTGGAAAACGTACCGCCGCGCAAAGTTGTAGGTTTTCCGACTCGCGATGACCTGGAGCGGTTCGCCTATATCCGCCGCAATCGCAAGCCACTCACACAGGAATTCATCAATACCTCCATTGCAGGACGGGATTACCAGATACGCGCCATCCGCTCGGTGCTCGAAGGCATCGAACAGAGAAAGCGCGATTTCCTGCTGGTGATGGCAACCGGCACCGGCAAGACCCGTACTTGTATCGCCATGGTGGATGCGCTGATGCGCGCAGGGCACGCGGAAAAGGTGCTGTTCCTGGTAGATCGTATTGCACTAAGGGAGCAAGCGCTCGGTGCATTCAAGGAGCACCTGCCCAACGAGCCGCGCTGGCCCAATACGGGCGAGAAGCTGCTGGCCAAGGATCGACGCGTTTATGTCGCAACGTACCCGACGATGCTCAACATCATCCGGGATGAAACTCAGCACCTGTCGCCGCATTTCTTTGATTTCATTGTTGTCGATGAAAGTCACCGTTCCATCTACAACACCTATGGCGAAGTACTCGACTACTTCAAAACCATCACGCTCGGTTTGACGGCCACCCCAACCGACATCATCGATCACAACACCTTCCAGCTTTTCCATTGCGAAGACGGGCTCCCAACCTTTGCTTACACCTTCGAGGAAGCGGTGAGCAACGTGCCGCCGTATCTCTGCAACTTCCAGGTCATGAAGATTCAGACCAAGTTCCAGATGGAGGGCATCAGCAAGCGCACCATCTCGCTGGAAGATCAGAAAAAACTCATCCTGCAAGGCAAAGAAATCGAAGAGATCAACTTCGAAGGTTCGCAGCTGGAAAAGCAGGTCATCAACAAGGGCACGAACACCCTGATCGTCAGGGAGTTCATGGAAGAGTGCATCAAGGATGCCAATGGCGTGCTTCCTGGCAAAACTATTTTCTTCTGCTCCACCAAGGCGCACGCCCGGCGTATGGAAGAAATCTTCGACAAGCTTTACCCTCAATATAAAGGTGAACTGGCCAAGGTGTTGGTCTCCGACGACCCGCGCGTATACGGCAAGGGTGGCCTGCTCGACCAATTCACCAACAACGACATGCCGCGCATCGCCATCAGCGTGGACATGCTCGACACCGGCATTGACGTGCGCGAACTCGTCAATCTGGTATTCGCCAAGCCGGTGTATTCCTACACCAAATTCTGGCAGATGATCGGGCGCGGCACCCGCCTGCTGGAAACCAGCAAACCCAAGCCATGGTGCCTGGAGAAAGATGTATTCCTGATTCTGGATTGCTGGGACAATTTCGAGTATTTCAAGCTGCAACCCAAGGGCAAGGAACTCAAGCCACAACTTCCTTTGCCGGTGCGGTTGGTTGGGCTGCGGTTGGATAAAATTGAGAAAGCCATCGACAGCGCACATCACGATATAGCCGAGCGCGAAATTAGAAAACTGCGCACGCAGCTTGCCACCTTGCCGCAAAACTCCGTAGTCATCAAAGAGGCTGCCGCCGCCTTGGCACGTCTTGCAGAAGAAAACTTTTGGATCAACCTCAATCACCCTAAGCTGGAATTTTTGCGCGCCGAAATCAAGCCGCTCTTCCGAACTGTCTCTGAGGCTGACTTCAAAGCCATGCGCTTCGAGCGCGACCTGTTGGAGTACACCCTCGCGCTGCTCAATGAAGACAAGGAACAGGCTGACACGCTCAAGGAAGGCATCGTCGAGCAGATCGGCGCACTGCCGCTCTCAGTCGGTTTCGTCAAACAGGAAGAGGCATTGATCCGCGCTGCGCAGACCACCCACTACTGGGTCAAAGCCGACGAAGATGCCTTTGACGAGCTAGTGACCAAGCTCGGCCCGCTGATGAAGTTCCGTGAGCAAAACACCGGGCAGGAACAAACGCATCTTGATCTTGCCGATGAATTGCACAAGAAAGAATGGGTGGAATTCGGCCCCCAGCACGAAGCTGTTAGCATCACCCGCTACCGCGAAATGGTCGAGGCCCTGATTGCCGAACTCACCGAACACAATCCCATCTTGCTTAAGATCAAGAATGGTGAGGCAGTCAGCGCGGATGAAGCGACTGCGCTGGCCAATCTACTGCACGAAGAACACCCGCACATCACCGAAGACTTGCTGCGTCAGGTCTACAAAAACCGCAAGGCGCGCTTCATCCAGTTCATGCGCCACATTCTCGGCATCGAAGTGTTGCAAAGCTTTCCCGATACCGTCGGCGCAGCGTTTGAACAATTCATCCGCGCCCACACCACCCTCAATAGCCGCCAACTGGAGTTTCTCAATCTGTTGAAAAACTTCATCGTTGAGCGGGAAAAGGTCGAGAAGAAAGACCTGATAAACGCCCCCTTTACGGTCATCCATCCGCAGGGTATCCGTGGCGTGTTCAGTCCCGCCGAAATCAACGAAATCTTGCTGCTCACCGAGCAACTAGCCGCCTAACTATCAGGAATAACCCATGCTGCAAAACAACCCCGAGCTCAAAAGCAAAATCGACCAGCTATGGAACAAATTCTGGAGCGGCGGCATCAGCAACCCGCTCACTGCCATCGAGCAGATCACCTACCTGCTGTTCATGAAGCGGCTCGACGAGCTGGACCTTAAGCGTCAGTCCAATGCCGAATGGGCAGGCGAAAAATACGCATCCAAATTCGAGGGCCGCTGGATTCCGCCCGAATACCGCAACCAGCCGGAACCCGAGAAGTTCGCCCTCGACAAGCGCACCCTGCGCTGGAGCGAATTCAAGCACATGCAGGCCGAAGAGATGCTGCAGCATGTGCAGGGCAAGGTTTTCCCCTTCCTCAAAGACCTCAACGGCGCCGAATCCAACTTCACCCACCACATGAAGAACGCCGTATTCATCATCCCCAAGCCTGCCCTGCTGGTGGAAGCGGTGAAGACCATCGACGAAATCTTCGCGGTGATGGAAAAGGACTCGCAGGAAAAAGGCCAGGCATTTCAGGACATCCAGGGCGATGTTTATGAAATGCTGCTGTCTGAGATCGCCACTGCCGGCAAGAACGGCCAATTCCGCACCCCGCGCCACATCATCAAGCTGATGGCCGATCTGGTGCAGCCGCAATTGGGCCACAAGATCGCCGACCCTGCCTGCGGTTCCGGCGGCTTCCTGCTCGGCGCTTACCAGTACATCGTCACCCTGCTCGCCATCAAGGCGGGTACCAAAGACCTCGTGCCGGACGAAGACGGCTTTGTGCGCACTTCCGTTGCCGCCGCCTTCGATGCAAAACGCCAGACTATCCTGCAGGAATCACTCTACGGCTACGACATCGATGCCACCATGGTGCGCCTCGGCTTGATGAACCTGATGATGCACGGCATTGACGAACCGCACATCGACTACAAGGACACCCTCAGCAAAAGCTACACCGAGGAAGCCGAATACGACATCGTGATGGCCAACCCGCCCTTTACCGGCAGCATCGACAAGGGTGACATCAATGAAAACTTCACGCTCAAAACCACCAAGACCGAGTTGTTGTTTGTCGAGAACATTTACCGTCTCCTAAAGAAAGGCGGAACTGCCTGCGTGATTGTGCCGCAGGGCGTATTGTTTGGCACTGGCGATGCTTTCAAAACCCTGCGCCAGTTGCTGGTGGAGCGCTGCGACCTCAAAGCTGTGATCACTATGCCTAGCGGCGTATTCAAGCCATACGCCGGGGTCAGCACGGCTATCCTGCTATTCACTAAGGTCTGGGGGGGGAAAGATAAGATTGCCAAACCCGCCACCGAACATGTGTGGTTCTACGAGATGCAGGCGGATGGCTATAGCCTGGATGACAAGCGCAGTAAGCAGGAAGGCCACGGCGATTTGCTGGACATTGTTGCCAAGTATCACGCTCGCGATGCCACAACCGACATTGATCGCACGGCCAAGTGCTTCATGGTACCGCGCGCAGATATCGAAGCCGAGGGCTACGACCTTTCGCTTTCCCGCTACAAGCAAGACGTGTTTGAAGAAGTGAAGTACGACAAGCCCGGCGAGATTCTGGATCGGCTGATCCAGACCGAAGTGGGTGACGTAGACGAGGCCGACCTAGCCACGGTGCAGAGCGGCATCGTGCGCGAGCTATTGGAGTTGAAAGGGATAGTGGGATGAAGCAGGCCAAACTCAAGGACCTGTTTGACTACCTCCCAAAGTCCAAGGTCCAGGCCGGTGATGGACTTGAGGAAGGAATGTATCCCTTCTACACATCGAGCGAAAACCAGACCAAGTATCTGAATGAGTATCAGCATGGCCCCGGCTGCCTGGTATTCGGCACGGGTGGAAAAGCCAGTGTACATTTCACAACTCGTCATTTTTCCACCTCAACGGACTGCATCACTATCAGGCCTAAGCCAGAGGTGGAAATCGATGCCGGTTATGTTTTTCAGTATTTCAAGGGCAACATGCAGGTCCTAGAAAACGGATTCAAGGGGGCTGGCCTAAAGCACATTTCCAAGGCATATCTCTCAGATATTCCCATCCCGTATCCGGAAGAACTTGATGACCAACGCCGTATTGCACATTTGCTCGGCAAAGTGGAAGGGCTGATCGCCCAGCGGAAACAAAACCTGCGGCAGCTCGACGACTTACTCAAGAGTATGTTCTTGGAGATGTTTGGCGATCCAGTGCGGAATGAGCGAGTGTGGCCGACAGAACCGCTGGGGGCGCTGGCGACAATTGAACGCGGGCGATTCTCACCCCGACCTCGGAACGATCCCAAGTACTACGGCGGAAACTACCCATTTATCCAGACCGGTGACATAAGCCGCTCGAAAGGTCGCTTGCATGAGTTCACGCAGACTCTCAATGAGCTTGGAACGAAGGTCAGTAAAGAATTCAGTATCGATACGATTGTGATTGCCATCGTGGGTGCAACCATTGGAGAGACGGCGATACTGGAAATACCCATCTATGCACCTGACTCCGTTATTGGGATAAGCCCTCATTCTGCTGATCGCCGGGATTCGGTATTCATCGAGTATGTATTGCGATTTTGGAAGCCCGTATTGCGAGCACGGGCCCCAGATGCAGCTAGAGCGAATATCAATATTGAAACCCTACGCCCCTTGCAGATAATAGTGCCGCCTGAGCGACTCAAGTTTTCTGAGCTCGTGCAAAAAATTGAAGTGCTGGAGAGGGGGTTCAAAAGCAGTCTTGCCGATCTCGAAGCCCTCTATGGTGCATTGAGTCAAAAAGCTTTCAGGGGCGAACTGGATTTGTCGCGAGTCCCTTTGCCGAGCATGCAACCTGAGGAGGAGAACATTGTGGCAATAGAGCCCATACGGGCCCCCGCCGAACAAGGTCTGGCCATTAACTTGCCTGACGTTAGCGTGCTTCTTGATTCAGTAAAGGGGCCTGTGCGCCAGCAGGAGATCTTGAGATTTTGGCTAGACGCATATCACAGCCAACTGGGCGGCATGTCATTTTCGGTACAAGACTTCATGGCGGCGGCGCAAACCCGGCTGGCAGAACTACACCCGGATATCGACTTTGCGCTAGGCGCCAACGACTACGAGTACATCAAAGCCTGGGTGTTCGAGTCACTGGCCGCAAGCAAGCTTGCGCAAGCGTTTGATGACACGGGCAACCGCATCCAGCTCAAGGCGGCCCAGGCATGAAACTGCTGCGCCTCAAAGTCACTGATCCGGAAGGCTTTCGCAGCTTACCCTGTGGTTTTGAACATCACTTCCGCAGCGAGTGGACGCTGCAAGACGAACTAGCCCAACCGGATGAATTCGCCCCCTTCGTTTGCGCTGGCCCTAATGGCAGCGGCAAATCCAATCTGCTCGAAGCGCTAGCTGCGATCTTCTTTCAACTGGAAGTGAAGCGCGTACGGAGTAGTTTTTTGCCCGAAGTGTTGCAGAACGAAGACTTGGATTTTTCGCCGGCTGCCTTCGAGCTGGATTACCTGATCCGCGTGCCTAGCGCGTACCGTGGTCCTGACAGCCCGGAATGGGCGAAAGTGGGCGTGTGGAAAAACGTCGGTGAGCCTGTAAGTTTCCGGTGGGAGAATCAAGGCGAATTCGACACTGATGCGTATGAAATCTTTAAGGGTGGCCATGCCGACATCCTGTTGCCCCAATACGTGTTGGGCTACTCATCTGGCGAGAACGAAATCCTTAGCCTACCTTTCTTCAAGATGCGTTTTGTCCAGTTTGATGAATACTGGCAAGCCCTCAAGCAACAATTGCCTTATTCCGGACGACCCGAGACTCGCTTGGCCTATCTCGACAATGGCTTCAGTCAGGCGATTCTGCTGTGCAATCTACTATTTCTCGACGATGCGGCACTGCAGCTCTTCCGCGAAGATATCGGGATCGGGGCACTGCAAGAATTTCGCATCATTATACGGCGCAGTGTTGAGGTTTCGCCCGAGGTCGCTAAGGGCTTCATGGCAGGTGAATATGTCGAGAGGGGATATGTCGAAGATGGTTACATTGAGGTAAATCCTGCCTTAAGACATGACAGCGAATCCGGTCGCTACACTGTCAGCTTGATGCAATTGCTGGAAGCGGGGCCAGACTCTGCAGCGAATTTCGACCCCCTAGTCACTCGCCTGAAACGCTGCGCGACGCTAAGTTATGTGGACGAAACCACTGATACGCTGATTCTTGACTATTGGGTCAACGAAGAAACAAAAATAGCTTTTCGGGCGAACTTCGATGATGATCCTTTGATGCTGTTCCAGGCGTTCCAGGTGTTGCTGACGCTCAATTTGTATTCGGTGACTGATGCGCTCAAGGCTGATCTGTACCAATCCAACAGCCACTATGTGAGCGAAACCGTTCCCGTGTTGGCATCGGATGAGCGCATCATGCGCTTTAAATTCGTTCGGTTTACAAAGCGAGGCGTGACGAAACCAATGATGCTGAAGGATCTATCGGATGGCGAGCACCAGTTGCTGCACAGTCTCGGCCTGTGCCTGCTATTTCGAGAGACTAACAGCCTGTTCCTACTGGACGAGCCTGAGACGCACTTTAACCCGGAGTGGCGCGCCAATTTCATCAGTCGCCTACGCCAATGTCTGCCGGGCAAAGGTAACGTGGGGCAGGAGATGCTGGTTACCACCCACACCCCGTTCCTGATCTCGGACAGCAAGCCCGAGAAGGTGCTGGTGTTCGACAAGGATAAGGCGCGTGGCGTCGTGAGCATCAACCAGCCCGACTACAACACGCTGGGTGCATCCATCAACAAGATCACCATGAATACCTTCGATAAGCGCGAAACCATTGGCGGGTACGCGCAGGCGACACTGGAGGAATTGCGCCACCGCTTTGAGGATGGCGAGGACAAAGAGCTACTTATTGCCGAGATCAACCAGAAACTTGGCGATTCGGTAGAGAAAGTGCTGCTGATCAAGTCGATCCTCGACAGCATGGAGGCGCAAAGCTGATGCTTTTCTCATACAAATACGTACCCCACCAGATGGAGAAAATGCAGGAGTTCATCGACTTCATCTTTCACGAGGTGTGGTGCAAGGCACCGTCAAGCGGCCCATTTGGCCTGCACCTATTCGACACTAACGCGGAGTTGCGCGAAGTGATGGAAGCCTTCTATTACTCCGATGCGCAAGGTGCCGACTTCTTTTATGGGCATGTGGAGCGGATCTACGGCTTATTTTCTGTGCTGACCGCCGT
>DATDDN010000080.1:0-6982 GCA_036523795.1 Gallionellaceae bacterium
CGTCCGCTCCCACATCGCCTATGGCGCGCCGCACGCGCACGACACTGCGCAGGCGCATGGCGCGCCGCTGGGCGAGGAGGAGATCAGGGCGACCAAGGATTTCTACGGCTGGCCGCGCGAGGAAAAATTCCTGGTGCCGCCGCGAGCCGCGGCGCATATGCGCAAGGCGCTCACCCAGGGCGAAACCCTGGAATCCGGCTGGCAGGAAAAGCTTGCCGCTTATCGCAATGCCTACCCGCAACTGGCGGCGCAGTTCGATGCGGCCATCGCTGGCAAGCCGCCGGCCGGCTGGGAGGACGCCATCCCGCAGTTCTCTCCGCCAGACGGCCCGATGGCGACCCGCGTCGCTTCAGGCAAAGTGCTGAACAGCATCGCCGACAAGCTGCCGTGGCTGATGGGCGGCAGCGGCGATCTCGCGCCCTCCACCGACACGTTGATCAAAAACTCGGGCGACTTCGGCAAAGGCGGCTACCACCATCGCAACATCCACTGGGGCATACGCGAGCACGCGATGTGCGCCGCCTCTTCCGGCATGGCCTTGCACGGCGGTGTCCGGCCTTATGCGGCGACCTTCCTGATCTTCACCGACTATGCGCGCCCGGCGATCCGCCTGGCCGCCATGAGCGGGCTGCCGGTCATCTACGTGATGACGCACGACTCCATCGGCCTCGGCGAAGACGGCCCCACCCACCAGCCGGTGGAACACCTCGCCTCTCTGCGCGCGATGCCGAACCTGTGTTTGATTCGCCCGGCCGATGCCAACGAGGTCGCCTATGCCTGGCGTGCGGCCATTTCACGCATGGAGGGACCGACCATGCTGGTGCTTACGCGGCAGGCGCTGCCGATCTTCGACCGTGAAAAACTTGCCGCCGCGGCCGGCGTCATGCGCGGTGCCTATGTGCTGTCGAAGGAGAAGGGCAGCCGGCCCGACATCATCCTCATGGCGAGCGGCTCCGAAGTGCAGCTGGTGCTGGAGGCGCAGGGCAAGCTGAGCGAGGCAAACGTCGACGCCAGAGTGGTGAGCATGGCGAGCTTCGAACTCTTTCGCGCCCAGCCCGCCGCCTACCGGGACGAGGTGCTGCCGCCATCGGTCACGGCGCGCCTTGCCATCGAGGCAGGAACCACCGTGGGCTGGTGCGAATGGGTGCAGCAGGGCGCGGTGATCGGCGTACATCGCTACGGCGCGAGCGCGCCATACCGGCAAAGCTTCCAGCATCTCGGCCTTACCGTCGATCAGGTGGTGGAACAGGCGCAGCGCGTTCTTGCCGCCTGAGCGATAACCTCAGTCAAACGAAAGGAGCGCGACATCACCGGCCTGGTGAGGCATGCGCCCCTGGCGTTTCCGGAGGCTCTCGTGGAATTGAAAAACACACTGCACAGATGGGCCCCAGTCATCAGCCTGGTCCTGTTCACCGTGGCCATCGTGGTCGTTTACCACGAGATCCAGGTCTATCGCTGGCGCGACATCCGCCACGCCCTGCACAATTTCCCGCCATCCCTGATGGCGATGTGCGCCGGACTCACGCTGCTGAGTTACATCGCGCTCAGCTTCTATGACTACCTGGCGCTGGAATACGCCGAAGAGAAACTGCCCTACCGGCGCGTCCTGTTTACCTCTTTCCTCAGCTACGCCATCAGCAACAACGTCGGTCACGGCTGGCTGTCCGGCGGCTCGATGCGTTATCGCCTGTATTCCGGATGGGGCATACCGGGCATGCACATCGCCAGGATGGTGCTGTTCTGCACCATCACCTACTTCCTCGGCGCAATCACCCTCCTGGTGGGTGGTTATGCATTCTCGCCGGACGCGGCCGTCATCAGCGCACGTCTGCCCCATGGCTCGGTGCAGGCAGCCGTCGCCGGAAGTTCGCTGTTGCTCGTCACATGGTGGGCGCTGGTCGTGTTCTATCGCAAGCCGGTGGCCATCGGGGGTTTCAGCCTGGCCATCCCCGGATTTTCGCTGGCGCTGCGCCAGCTGCTGGCGGCGTTGCTCGACCTGTCGCTGGCGTCCCTGGTGATGTACGTGTCGCTGGCGCATTTCACCGCCATGCCGTTCGGCGATTTCCTGGTGCTGTACCTCTTCGCGCAGCTGGCCGGGCTCATCAGCATGCTGCCGGGAGGCATCGGCATCTTCGAGGGCAGCTTCATCTTCCTCGCCTCCGGCCATTACTCCGCCCCGCACATCATCGCCGCGCTCATCATCTATCGCACGGTCTACTACTTTATGCCGCTGCTCCTCGCCGGCTTGCTGCTGGCCATCTACGAGCTGCAGCTGTACCGCATCGTGCGTCACCGCCTGGTGAGCGCGGCCATCGACGTCATCGAGTCCGCCATCCCGCAGATCTTCGCCGTGCTGCTGATGCTGGGCGGCAGTGTGCTGCTGCTGTCGGGCGCCACACCCGCGCTGAAGGAAAGGCTGGGATGGCTGAAATACCTCATCCCCTTGCCCGTGATGGAGCTCTCCCATCTGGTCGGCAGCGTCGTCGGTGTAGGACTGCTGCTGCTGTCGCAGGCAGTGTGGCGGCGTATCGATGCCGCGTACTTCGTCGCCATCGCCTTGCTGGTGCTGGGCATGGTCGCGTCGCTGGGCAAAGGCCTGGACTACGAGGAGGCCCTGTTCCTGGGCGTGATGCTGGCGGTGTTCATTCCGCTTAGGAAGCATTTCTACCGCAAGTCTGCGCTGCTGCAGCTTGACCTGTCCCCGCAATGGCTGCTGCTGGCGGCGATCGTCGTGCTGGGCTCGACGTGGCTGGGGTTCTTTTCCTACAAGCACGTGGAATACTCCAACGAGCTGTGGTGGCAGTTTGCGCTGCATGGTGACGCCTCGCGCTTCCTGCGTTCTCTGGTCGCCATCCTGGTCGTGGTCACCGGGCTTGCCGCCTACCGCCTGATGACGCGCGCCTCCTTCGTGCTCGCCTTGCCCACCGCAGCCGAGCTGGACAGGGCAGCGGCCATCACCAGGGAGGCGGATGAAACCTCGGCCCAGCTCGCCCTGACCGGCGACAAATACCTGCTGTGGAGCGAAAGCGGCCGCAGCTTCATCATGTATGCGGTCACCGAACGCTACTGGGTGGCGATGGGAGACCCGGTGGGGCCCGCGGAAGAACACGAAGAGCTGGCGTGGGAGCTGCGCACCCTGGCCGACCGCCACAATGCCGGCGTGGCCTTCTACCAGGTCGGGACGCAGCACCTCCCGCTCTATCTCGATCTCGGGCTCGCGCTGCTCAAGCTGGGCGAGGAAGCCAGGGTGCCGCTGGATGACTTCAGCCTGAGCGGCAGCAGCCGTGCAAGCCTGCGCCATGCCTACAACCGCCTGCAGCGCGAAGGCTGGACATTTGAAATCGTGCCCGCCGCAGACGTCGACGCCATCCTGCCCGAGCTGCAGGCCGTTTCCGACCACTGGCTGAACGACAAGCAGGCCCGCGAGAAGCGCTTTTCCATCGGCGCCTTCGACGCCGACTATCTGCGCCGCTGCACCATCGCGCTGGCGAGGAAGGAAGGGCGCATCCTCGCCTTTGCCAACCTGTGGGAGCTGGACAACAGGAACGAGCTTTCCATGGACCTGATGCGTTACGAACCCGGTTCGGCCAACGGCCTGATGGAATACCTCATCGTCTCGCTGCTGCTGTGGGGCAAGGAGCAGGGCTACCACTGGTTCAACCTCGGCATGGCGCCGCTCTCCGGGCTGGAGCTGCGCCCGCTGGCGCCGCTGTGGAGCAAGGTCGGCAACACCATATTCCGCTTCGGCAGCGAGTTCTACAATTTCGACGGCCTGTACCAGTACAAGAACAAGTTCGACCCGGTGTGGCAGCCGCGCTACCTGGCCGCGCCCGCCGGCCTGTCCATGGCCACGGCCTTGCTGGCGGTGACCACGCTGATCTCCGGCAAGCTGAAAGGAGTGTTCGGCAAATGAGCAAATCACTGACCGCAGCCCTGTTGCTGCTCGTGCTGGCGGGCGCTGCGGGCGCCGCCGAGGTGCAGGAGAGCACCGACAGCTTCGGCCCGTTCGGCACGCTGCATCTCTACCGGACCTCGGCGCAGCCCACACACATGACGCTGTTCATCTCCGGCGACGGCGGCTGGAACCTGGGCGTGGTCGACATGGCCAGGTCGCTGGCAGAAATGGACAGCATGGTGGTCGGCATCGACATCGCGCACTACATCAGGCAACTCGATGCGGGCCGCGACAAATGCGTTTATCCCGCGGCACACTTCGAGGAGCTCAGCCAGTATCTGCAGAAGAAATACAAATTCCCGCACTACATCCTGCCGGTGCTGGTGGGCTATTCGTCCGGCGCGACGCTGGTGTATGGCACGCTCGCGCAGTCGCCGCCCAACACCTTCGCCGGCGGCATCAGCATGGGCTTCTGCCCCGACCTGAAAACCGCTCGGCCGCTGTGCAAGGGTAGCGGCGGGCTGAGTGGCCGCCGCGATGCGAAGCTGGGCTACGTCTACGATGCTGTACCCGCCCTGGCCGCCAGGCTTTACGTGCTGCAGGGCGAGATCGACCAGGTTTGCAGCACGCCCGACACCAGGGTGTTCCTCGGCAAGATCGCGGATGCGGAATTGATCGCGCTGCCCAAAGTGGGGCATGGCTTTTCCGTACCGAAAAACTGGCTGCCGCAATTCAGGGAGGCCTTCCAGAAAATCGCTGCCACGCAAGTTCCCGCGCCGTCTGCGACAGTGGCCGATTCGCTCAGCGACCTGCCGCTGGTCCCGCTGCCCGCTGCCGCCAGCAGCGACACGCTGGCGGTGATGGTGTCCGGCGATGGCGGCTGGGCAGGCATCGACAAGCAGGTGGCCGAAGCCTTGAACAGGGATGGCATAGGCGTGGTCGGCCTCAATTCCCTGCAGTATCTGTGGGAGAAGAAATCGCCGGACATCGCAGGCCGCGATCTGGCCCGCATACTGGAGCATTACGCCAGGGCCTGGGGCGCCACGAAATTCGTGCTGGTCGGCTATTCGTCGGGGGCGGACACCTTGCCCTTCATGGTGAGCCGGCTGCCGCAGGCGCTGCGCTCGCGCGTAAGGGTCGTCGCGCTGCTGGGGCTGTCGCAGGAGGCCAATTTCGAGTTCCACGTGTCTGACTGGCTGTTCGATACGGCCAGCGCCTACAAGGTCGTGCCCGAGGTGAAGAAGCTCAGCGGCATAAGGCTGCTGTGCCTCTATGGCGAAGACGAAAGCGACAGCGCATGCAAGCTGCTGGACCGGGATGCCGCCACCGTGGTGGAGATGAAGGGCGGGCATCACTTCTCGGGGGACTATGCGAAGCTGGCCAGCATCATCCTCACCCATGCGAGATAGCATCTGCCTGCGCTCCCCAAGTGGAGCGCGATGGGTTAAAGTTGCGGTTCTTTTCCAATCACTGCATCAGAACCGCATAAACACCATGGCCCAATACGTAATGTCCATGCTCCGCGTGAGCAAGATCGTCCCCCCCAAGCGTCAAATCATCAAGGATATTTCCCTCAGCTTCTTCCCCGGCGCCAAGATCGGCCTGCTCGGCCTCAACGGCTCGGGCAAATCCACCGTGCTGCGCATCATGGCCGGCGTGGACAATGAATTCGACGGCGAAGTACAGCGCCTGCCCAACATCAAGGTGGGCTACCTGCCGCAGGAGCCGCAGCTCGACCCGGACAAGACCGTGCGCCAGGAAGTGGAAGCCGCACTGGGTGAAGTGATGGAAGCGCAGTCCAAGCTGGATGCGGTCTACGCCGCCTATGCCGAGCCGGATGCCGATTTCGACGCGCTGGCCGCCGAGCAGGCGCGCCTGGAAGCGATCATCGCCACCAGCGGCAGCGATTCAAATCATCAGATGGAAATTGCCGCCGACGCCCTGCGCCTGCCTGAGTGGGATGCCGTGATCAAGAACCTCTCCGGCGGTGAGAAGCGCCGCGTGGCGCTGTGCAAGCTGCTGCTGGAAAAGCCCGACATGCTGCTGCTGGACGAGCCCACCAACCACCTCGATGCCGAGTCGGTGGAGTGGCTGGAGCAATACCTGGTGCGCTTCCCCGGCACCGTAGTGGCCGTCACCCATGATCGCTACTTCCTCGACAACGCCGCCGAGTGGATTCTGGAACTGGACCGTGGCCACGGCATCCCGTGGAAGGGCAACTACTCCGAATGGCTGGAACAGAAGGAAGCGCGCCTGGAGCAGGAAAACAAACAGATCGACGCGCACATGAAGGCGATGAAGCAGGAGCTGGAATGGGTGCGGCAGAACCCCAAGGCGCGCCAGGCCAAGTCCAAGGCGCGTCTGAACCGCTTCGAGGAGCTCAACTCGCAGGAATACCAGAAGCGCAACGAAACCCAGGAAATCTTCATCCCCGTGGGCGAGCGCCTGGGCAACGAAGTGATCGAGTTCAACAACGTCACCAAGGCCTATGGCGACCGTTTGCTGATGGACAACTTCAGCTTCAAGATTCCCGCCGGCGCCATCGTCGGCATCATCGGCCCCAACGGCGCCGGTAAGTCCACATTGTTCCGCATGATCACCGGCAAGGAACAGCCCGACAGCGGCGAGGTGAAAATCGGCCAGACCGTGAAGATCGCTCACGTCGATCAGGCGCGCGACTCGCTGGATAACAACAAGAGCGTGTTCGACGCCATCTCCGGCGGCAACGACATTTTGACCGTGGGCAAATACGAAACCCCGGCGCGCGCCTACATCGGCCGCTTCAACTTCAAGGGCGCAGACCAGGCCAAGATCGTAGGCCAATTGTCCGGCGGTGAGCGCGGCCGCCTGCATCTGGCGCAAACCCTCATCTCCGGCGGCAATGTGCTGCTGCTGGACGAACCCTCCAACGACCTCGACGTGGAAACCCTGCGCGCACTGGAAGACGCCCTGCTCGAATTCGCCGGCTGCGTGATGGTCATCTCCCACGACCGCTGGTTCCTCGACCGCATCGCCACCCATATCATCGCGGCGGAAGGCGATTCCAAGTGGACGTTCTTCGATGGCAACTATCAGGAATATGAGGCG
>DATDDN010000081.1:0-14414 GCA_036523795.1 Gallionellaceae bacterium
ATCATCTCGCCCACCATGATCATGGCCAGTGCCAGACCTACGGGGAACCAGCGCCAGAAGCCCTCGCGCAGACCTTCGAGATTGATGTCCAGCATCATCACCACGAACAGGAACATCACCATCACCGCGCCCACATACACCAGTACCAGCGTCACCGCCAGGAACTCGGCTTCCAGCAGCATCCAGATTTCCGCCGCGCTGAAAAAGGCCATCACGAGGAACAGGGCCGCATGCACCGGGTTGCGCGCCGTAATCACGCGCAGAGAGGAAAACAGCAGAAAGGCGGCGAGCACGTAGAAGACCAGGATCTGGAAATTCTCAATCACGCCCAGCAGTAAATTCGTCAGCATGGCATATCACTCTTATCGGTATTTGGCATCTGCGGCACGATCGCGGGCAATCTGCTCTTCATACTTCTCCCCCACCGCCAGCAGCATGGGCTTGGTGTAGTAGAGGTCACCGCGTTTCTCGCCGTGGTATTCAAGGATGCGGGTTTCCACGATGGCGTCCACCGGGCATGACTCCTCGCAGAAGCCGCAGAAGATGCACTTGGTCAGGTCGATGTCGTAACGCGTGGTGCGGCGCGTGCCGTCGTCGCGCTCCGCCACCTCGATGGTGATCGCCAGCGCCGGGCATACGGCCTCGCACAGCTTGCAGCCGATGCAGCGCTCTTCGCCATTCGGGTAGCGGCGCTGCGCATGCAGGCCGCGGAAGCGGTAGCTCTGCGGCGTCTTCTCTTCCGGAAACTGCACGGTGATCTTGCGCTCGAACAGGTGGCGGCCGGTCAGCGCCATGCCCTTGAGCAGCTCGAGGAGCAGGAAGGATCTAAAAAACTGAATCATCTTTTCCATAGTTCTGTCCTCGGCGGCTTACCAGACCCACAGCGGGGTCTGCATCCAGATGCCCAGCACCACCACCCACACCAGGGTGAGCGGGATGAATACTTTCCAGCCCAGCCGCATCAGCTGGTCATAGCGGTAGCGCGGGAAGGTGGCGCGGAACCACAGAAACAGCAGCAGCACGAAGGAGACCTTGAGCAGCAGCCACAGGTTGTTGGGGATCCAGGTGAATGGCGCAAAATTGAACGGCGGCAGCCAGCCGCCCAGGAACATCAGCGCGGTGAGCGTGGCGATCAGGATCATGTTGGCGTATTCGGCCAGGAAGAACAGCGCGAAGGCCATGCCGGAGTATTCCACGTGGAAACCGGCCACCAGTTCCGATTCGGCCTCGGCCAGGTCGAACGGCGCGCGGTTGGTCTCGGCCACGCCGGCGATCAGGTACACGATGAACACCGGGAACAGCGGGATGAAGTACCAGCCCAGCAGGCTGCCCTTGCCCTGCTGCCCGTGCACGATCTCGGTCAGGTTCATGCTCTGCGCAGCCATCAGCACGCACACCATGGCGAAGCCCATGGCAATCTCATACGACACGATCTGCGCCGCCGAACGCAGGGAACCGAGGAAGGCGTATTTGGAGTTGGAGGCCCAGCCCGCCACCACCACGCCATACACGCCCATCGATGTCACCGCCAGGATGTAGAGCAGGCTGGCATTCACGTCGGCCAGCACATAACCGTTGTCGGAGAACGGCACCACCGCCCATGCGGCGAGCGCCGGCATGAAGGCCAGCACGGGCGCAATCACGAACAGGAACTTGTTGGAGCCGGTGGGGATGACGATTTCCTTGAACATCAGCTTGATGCCATCGGCCAGCGGCTGCAGCAGGCCGTAATAGCCGACGCGGTTGGGGCCGATACGCACCTGCATGTAGCCGATCACCTTGCGCTCGGCCCGCGTCAGATAGGCCACGCCGCCCAGCAGCGGCAGGATGATGGCGAAGATCTTGATCAGCGTCCACACCGGCATCCAGAACGGGCCGAACCAGGCAGGCACGGTGAGGAGCCACAGGTAGATGTTGTGTAACCAGTCCATCAGGCACGCTCCACGCTAATTGATCCAAACATGGCCCCCAGCTGTGCCGTGGCCGCATGGCCGGCCGCCACGCGCACCACACGCGGCGGCAGCCCGTTGTCCAGCACGGCCGTGAGGCGGGCACTGCCCTCCCCCTGACTGACCCTGACCGCGTCGCCCGGCTTGATGCCGAGCTTGTTCATCTCATCGCCATGCATTGCGGCAGTCGGCGGCAAGGCATCGTGTGTGGCCTGCAAGGGCGCGGCGCGGCGCACGATGGCATCGCTGCAATAGATCGGCACATCGGCCACGCGCTGCAGCCCGCTGCCCGTCGCCATGGCCTGGGCCGCCACGCCATTGACTCCGTTGCCGAGTTTGCCGGCAACATCCACGCCGGCCAGCGCTTCATCGCGCACGGCTTCGCTGGAGTCCTGGTTGAACCCATCCAGCTTGAGCAGGTTGCCCAGCACGCGCAACACCTTCCACGCCGGACGCGTCTCGCCCAGCGGTTTGACCGCGCCGTTGAAACTCTGCACGCGCCCCTCGGTGCTGATGAAGGTGCCGGACGTCTCGGTAAACGGCGAGATCGGCAGCAACACGTCGGCGTAGTCGCTGGCGAAGTGCTTGTAGGGGGACATCGCGATCACCAGATCGGCTGCATACATGGCGGCCAGCGCCTGTTGCGGGTTCTGCGTATCGAGTTCGGCTTCCACGTTGAGCAGCACATAGGCCTTGCGCGGCTGTTCCAGCATGGTGCGCGCATTGAGGCCGGCCTTGCCTGCAGCAAACGGTACGGCCTGCGCCAGATACCCGCCCACGCTGTTGGCGGCCTCGCCCAGGAAGCCGCAGCGACCACTGCTCAACGAGGCGATGTGCTGCGCCAGCAGCTGTAGCTGTGCGGCCTGCGGGTGCTGCTGGGCAAAGTTGCCGAGCAGGATGCCGACGCGCTGGCCGCTGGCCAGTGCGTGGGCAATCGCCTGCGCCTGTGCGGAAGGTGTGGCGCCGGACAGCAGCGACTTCACCGCGGCATCCGGCGTTGTTTTCTTTTCTGCCGCCAGCGCCTGCAGAACCTGGCCCAGCTCACTCACAAGCTGCGCCGGCGCCACGATGCTCTTCGCAGCCAGCGGCATCAGCAGCTCCTCATCGGTGCTGTGCAGCACCATGGCCTGCGCGCCGCGCTTGACGGCCTGGCGGATGCGCGATGCCAGCAGCGGGTGATCCTTGCGCAGGAAGCTGCCCACCAGCAGGATGCGGTCCAGCTGGTTGATGTCGCTCACCGCCATGCCCAGCCAGGGCACGCCTGCCTGCTTGCCATCGGCGCTGAAATCGGACTGGCGCAGGCGGAAGTCCACATTGTCGCTGCCCAGGCCGCGCAGCAGCTTCTGCAGCAGGTACATTTCTTCCAGGGTGGAGCCGCCTGTGGCGAGCGCTCCGATGTGCGCTGCACCGGCGCCGCTGGCGATGTGGCGCAGGCCATTCGCCGCAAACTCCAGCGCGGCCGGCCAGTCCACTTCCTGCCATTGCCCGTTCTGCTTGACCATCGGCCTGGTCAGGCGCTCCGGCACATCGAGTGCGGTGTAGCTGAAACGGTCGCGGTCGGACAGCCAGCATTCGTTGATCGCTTCGTTCTCCACCGGCAACACGCGCATGACACGATTATTCTTCACCTGCACCGCAAGGTTGGAGCCCAGGCTGTCGTGCGGGCTGATGCCACGGCGCGTGGACAGCTCCCAGTTGCGCACGGTGTAGCGGAACGGTTTGCTGGTGAGCGCGCCGACCGGGCACAGGTCTATCATGTTGCCGGACAGCTCTGAATCCACCGTACCGGAGACAAAGCTCATGATCTCGGCATGCTCGCCGCGGAAAGCCTGACCCAGCTCCATGCTGCCGCCAATTTCCTGGCTGAAGCGCACACAGCGCGTGCAGTTGATGCAGCGGCTCATTTTCTCGGCAGAGACCAGCGGCCCGATGTCCTTTTGCACCACTACGCGCTTGGGCTCGTGGTAACGCGAGGCCACGCCGCCATAACCCACGGCGATGTCCTGCAATTCGCATTCGCCGCCCTGGTCACAGATGGGGCAATCCAGCGGGTGGTTGATCAGCAGGAATTCCATCACGCCCTTTTGCGCCTTGACGGCCTGCTCGGACGAGGTGAACACCTTCATGCCTTCGGCCACCGGGGTGGCGCAGGCCGGCAGGGGCTTGGGCGCCTTTTCGACCTGCACCAGGCACATGCGGCAGTTGCCGGAGATGGACAGTTTCTTGTGGTAGCAGAAGTGCGGAATGGCAATGCCGGCGCTCTTTGCAGCCTGGATGATGGTGGAGCCGTTCTCCGCCTCGATGTGCTTGCCGTCTATTTCAATGTTGATCATTACGTTTCCGCCCCTGCTCAGCCCGACACCAGGCAACGCTTGTGCTCAATGTGGTACTCGAATTCCTTGCGGTAATGCTTGAGGAAGCCCTGCACCGGCCATGCCGCCGCATCGCCCAGTGCGCAGATGGTGCGGCCTGCGATGTTGCCGCACAGGTCGAGCAGCAGATCGAGGTCTTCCGGCCGGCCTTCGCCGTGCTCGATGCGATGAATGATGCGGTACAGCCAGCCGGTGCCCTCGCGGCAGGGCGTGCACTGGCCGCAGGATTCTTCGAAGTAGAAATAGGACAGGCGCTCCAGCGCCTTCACCATGCAGGTGGTCTCATCCATCACGATGATGGCGCCGGTGCCGAGGTAGGAGCCGGCCTTCTGCACGGAATCGAAATCCATGTTGAGGTCCATCATGATCTCGGCAGGCAGCACCGGCATCGAAGAGCCGCCGGGAATCACTGCCTTGAGCCTGTTGCCGTTGCGCACGCCGCCGGCCATTTCCAGCAGGGTCCTGAATGGCGTGCCCAGCGGCATCTCGAAGTTGCCCGGCTTGTTGACGTGACCGGAAACGGAAAAAAGCTTCACCCCGCCGCTGTTGGGCACGCCCAGCGCGGCAAATTTCTGCCCGCCTTCGCGGATGATGTAGGGGATGCTGGCGAAGGTCTCGGTGTTGTTGATAGTGGTCGGCTTGCCGTACAGGCCGAAGCTGGCGGGGAACGGCGGTTTGAAGCGCGGCTGGCCTTTCTTGCCTTCGATCGATTCGAGCAGCGCCGTTTCCTCGCCGCACACGTAGGCGCCATAGCCCATGTGGTTGTGCAGGTCGAAACTGAAACCGGAACCGAGGATGTTGTCGCCCAGGAAACCAGCCTTGCGCGCCTCTTCACAGGCGGCCTCCATGCGCTCGTAGGCCTCGAAGATTTCTCCGTGCACGTAGTTGTAGCCTGTCTTCACGCCCATGGTGTAGGCCGCGATCGCCATGCCCTCGATCAGGCTGTGCGGGTTGTAGCGCAGGATGTCTCTGTCCTTGCAGGTGCCGGGCTCGCCTTCATCGGAATTGCACACCAGGTATTTCACGCCGTCGTAATCGCGCGGCATGAAGGTCCACTTGAGGCCGGTGGGGAAACCCGCACCGCCACGGCCGCGCAGCCCGGAGGCCTTGACCTCGGCGATGATGTCGTCGGCCTTCATCTTCTGCTCCAGCACCTTGCGCAGTGCCTGGTAGCCGCCCACCTTGAGGTAATTCTCCAGCGTCCACGGCTGGTCGAAGTGCATGGTGTTCAGCAGGATCGGCGCGTTCATGCTCTGCCCCCCGTATTGCCGGTGAGCTCGGCGAGGATCTGGTCTATCTTTTCCTCGCTCAGGCGGCCGCACATCTTCCGGTTGTTGATGGTCAGCAATGGCGCATCCACGCAGGCGCCCATGCACTCGCCCTCGCGCAGGCCGATCA
The DNA here is from genome assembly GCA_036523795.1 of Gallionellaceae bacterium. Classification (GTDB taxonomy): domain Bacteria; phylum Pseudomonadota; class Gammaproteobacteria; order Burkholderiales; family Gallionellaceae; genus 39-52-133. The sequence goes on from DATDDN010000081.1 coordinate 5,720, forward strand.
GGCCGTCCGCAGTCACTTCGCCGAGGCCGATGCCCAAACGCTTTTTCAGGTGTGCTACGGTGCTGTCGGAACCGCCCAGCTGGCAGGGCAGATTGGTGCACACGGTGAGCGTGTATTTGCCCATCGGCTTGAGGTTGTACATATGGTAGAAGCTGGCCACCTCGAATACGGCCATCTGCGCCATGCCCAGATAGGCTGCCACATCGGCCATGTCTTCCGGCGCGATCCAGCCCTTCTCATCCTGCACGAAGCGCAGCGCCGCCATCACGGCCGACTGCTTCTGCTCGGCCGGATACTTGTTCAGCTCGCGGTCGATCTGTTGCTTGACTTGAGTGGATAACATCAGCGGTCTATCTCTCCAAAAACGATGTCCTGGGTGCCGATGATCGCCACTACGTCCGCGATCATGTGGCCCCGCGCCATCTCGTCCAGCCCGGCCAGGTGGGCGAAACCGGGAGCACGGATCTTCATGCGGTAGGGTTTGTTGGCGCCATCCGAGATCAGGTAGATGCCAAATTCGCCCTTGGGATGTTCCACGGCGGCATAGGCCTCGCCCGCCGGCACATGCATGCCCTCGGTAAACAGCTTGAAGTGGTGGATCAGTTCTTCCATGTTCTGCTTCATGCTTTCACGGCTGGGTGGGGCGACTTTCAGGTTGTCGCTGATGACCGGTCCCGGGTTCTGGCGCAGCCAGTCTATGCACTGCTTGATGATGCGATTGGACTGGCGCATCTCCTCGATGCGCACCAGGTAACGGTCGTAGCAGTCGCCCTCCACGCCCACCGGTATGTCGAAGTCCATGCGGTCATACACCTCGTACGGCTGATGCTTGCGCAGATCCCACACCACGCCGGAGCCGCGCAGCATGGGGCCACTGAAGCCGAGTGCCTTGGCGCGCTCCGGGTCAACCACGCCGATGCCCACGGTGCGCTGCTTCCAGATGCGGTTGTCGGTGAGCAGGGTTTCGTACTCGTCCACCTTGGTCGGAAAACGATTGGCGAAATCATCCAGGAAATCCAGCAGCGTGCCCTGACGGTTCTTGTTCATCGCCTTGACCGCAGATGCATTGTGTATCTTGGAAGCCTGGTACTGCGGCATGCTGTCAGGCAGGTCGCGATACACGCCGCCGGGGCGGTAATAGGCGGCATGCAAGCGCGCTCCGGACACCGCCTCGTAGGCATCCATCAGATCTTCGCGCTCGCGGAAGGCATACAGGAAGACGGTCATCGCGCCGATGTCCAGCGCGTGTGCACCCAGCCACAACAGGTGATTCAGGATGCGCGTCACTTCGTCGAACATGACGCGGATATACTGTGCACGCAGCGGCACCTCGATGCCCGCCAGCTTCTCGATCGCCATGACGTAGGCATGCTCGTTGCTCATCATGGAGACATAGTCGAGCCGGTCCATGTAGGGCACCGACTGCAGGAAGGTCTTGTGCTCGGCCAGCTTCTCGGTGGCGCGGTGCAGCAGGCCGATATGCGGATCGGCACGCTCGATCACCTCGCCATCCAGCTCCAGCACCAGGCGCAACACGCCATGCGCAGCAGGATGCTGCGGGCCAAAATTCATTGTGTAGTTTTTGATCTCAGCCATGTTTAGTGATCCACACTTGAATTTTGCAGGCACTCACAATGAATTTCGGCGAAGGCTCTCGCCCCCGCATGGGGGAACTTGCGCATGCAAGTTAAGGCCAGCGGCCGGCCGCAGCCAAAATTCATGGTGTATTTTTTTATTTCAGCCATATATTGAGTGCCCCAGTTTATTTCAGTCGCCCATACTGCTCTTCGCGCACGATGCGCGGGGTGACCTGGCGCGGCTCGACCGTGACAGGCTGATAGATGACGCGCTTCTGCTCGGGGTCGTAGCGCATCTCCACGTGGCCGGACAGGGGGAAGTCCTTGCGGAAAGGATTGCCGATGAAGCCGTAATCCGTGAGCAGGCGACGCAGGTCGGGATGGCCGCTGAAGATGATTCCGTACAGATCGAATGCCTCTCGCTCGTACCAGTTGGCCCCCGGCCAGATGCCCACCACCGTGGGAAGCATGGGCATGGCGTCATCCTCGGCATACACGCGCACGCGCAGGCGCACGTTATTGCTGTAGGAGAGCAGCTGGTAGACCACGGCAAAGCGATGAGGGTGCGCAGCGGAAGAACCGTCGGGCAGGTAGGCGCCGTCTTCGCACACGTCGCTGCCATAAGTGGAATAGTCCACGCCGCACAGGTCGGTCAGCTGCTCAAAACGGAACAGGGGTTCGTCGCGCAAGCGGGTCAGCACCGCCACCATGTCGCTGGCACGCAATACCAGGGTCAATTCACCCAGCTGCAGATCCAGACTGATCACCTGTCCTCCCAGAGCCTTGCGCAGGGAGTCGCCCAACAATTTCAGATCAGCCATGTCTCACCATCATCAACAAATTCTTCCTGATTACGTTGCTCGACATCATTCATGCTCACCGTGCAATGGTATTGGTTCGTTTGATCTTGTTCTGCAGCTGGATGATTCCATACAGCAGGGCCTCCGCCGTCGGCGGACAGCCCGGCACATAGACGTCGACCGGCACGATGCGGTCGCAGCCGCGCACTACTGAATAGGAGTAGTGGTAGTAGCCGCCGCCGTTGGCGCACGAACCCATGGAGATGACCCAGCGCGGCTCCGCCATCTGGTCGTAGACCTTGCGTAGCGCCGGTGCCATCTTGTTGCACAGCGTGCCGGCCACGATCATCACGTCGGACTGGCGCGGACTGGGGCGGAACACGATGCCGAAACGGTCCAGGTCATAGCGCGAAGCGCCGGCCTGCATCATTTCCACGGCGCAGCAGGCCAGGCCGAAGGTCATCGGCCACAGCGAACCCGTGCGGGTATAGTTGATCAGGGTATCCAGCGAGGTGGTCACCACGCCTTTTTCGAGTACGCCTTCTATTCCCATTCCAGCGCCCCCTTCATCCACTCGTAGATAAATCCGACCACCAGGATGGCCAGGAAGATCAGCATGGCGATCAGGCCGAACATGCCGATCTCCTTGAGCACCACTGCCCAGGGAAACAGGAAGGCGATTTCCAGATCGAACAGAATGAACAGGATGGCGACGAGGTAATAGCGCACGTCGAACTTCATGCGCGCATCTTCAAACGCCTCAAAACCGCATTCATAGGGAGACAATTTCGCTTCATCAGGACGATGAGGCGCCAGCAGCCAGCCCAGCAGCAATGGGCCCAAGCCCACCACCAGCCCGACGCAGATGAACAACAAGACTGGAAAATAATTTTCCAACATCGACTCTCTCCCCCTCCACCGTGATGATGTTACAGCACGGATTGAACAAGATACAGAGCACTCTTGAATATTATTATTTTGTCCGGCTTCGTGGCCGGATCATTTACGCTATTGCGTCAGGCTATTTTGCCTGTTGATCGCAAGGCGTCACTACAATTGGTGCGGAGCAAGGGACTCGAACCCTCACGTCTTTTGGACACAGCCACCTCAAGGCTGCGCGTCTACCAATTCCGCCAACTCCGCAAGCTGCAAACTGCAAACTGCTTATGATTATTTTGGTATTTCCTTGGACTTCGACTTGTCTGCTTCGCTTTCGGCTGCGACAGGTGCAGGTGCCGGCACCTGCTTGCTGACATCGACCTTGTCCATCACGCCCTGTGGCTGCCCGGAATGGGAGTACAGATAAGTCAGACTCAAGCTAGTAATAAAGAAGATGGTCGCTGCAACGGCGGTGCTGCGGCTCAGGAAGTTTGCCGAACCGCTTGCACCAAACAGGCTGCCGGCGGAGCCGGAGCCGAATGCGGCGCCCATGTCCGCGCCCTTGCCGTGTTGAATCAGCACCAGGCCAACCAGCACGATCGCATCAATTACATGTACAACCCAGACTAGACTTTCCACACGATACTCCAAAAACTTTTAATTTATTTCTGCCCGGCGCGACAGATCGCCACAAAATCGTCCGCCACCAGCGAAGCGCCACCGATCAGGCCGCCATCGATATCCGGCATGGAGAGCAGCTCAACAGCGTTAGCCGGCTTCATGCTGCCGCCATAGAGTATACACAAGCCCTCTGCCACCTGACCATCCTGCTTGGCTACGCGCTGACGGATAAAGGCATGCACCGCTTGCGCCTGATCCGGCGTGGCAGTCTTGCCGGTGCCGATCGCCCATACCGGCTCGTAAGCCAGCACTGTCTTGGCCATGGCCTTCACACCAACGCGCCCGATTGCGGCGTCCAGCTGGCGCGCCACCACGGCTTCGGTCACGCCGGACTCGCGCTCGGCCAGTGTTTCACCCACACACAGGATGGGAGTCAGGCCGGCTTTCAGCGCTGCCTCGACCTTGGCCGCAACCACATCGTCCGATTCACCGTACATGCTGCGACGCTCGGAGTGGCCTACGATCACATACTTGCAGCCGAAATCGAGCAGCATGCCAGGCGCCACCTCGCCGGTGAACGCGCCTTCGGTGTGCTGACTGAGATTCTGCGCACCCCAACTGACGTTGCTGCCTTGCAACAGGGACTGTACCTGAGCCAGGTAAGGGAAAGGAACGCATACCGCATAGTCAGCCTGCTTCAGATCGCGCACCCCGGCGAGCACACCTTCCAGCAGCGCCTTGTTGCGCGCGAGAAGCCCCACCATTTTCCAGTTGCCGACGACTAATTTGCGACGCATTCGATCATCCCCCGAACCACGAAAGTCGGGCATCCTACCGATGAAACACCAAATGGTCAATGTGCGGCTGGGGACAATTCCGGCAACACCAGGCAGAACAACGGCTTGCAAAGCCGCAACGAATAGGGCGCGAGTTTCGGTCGAGCGAAACTTTTATGTAATAATCCTGTAATAAATGACGGCTAAGATGCGACTCGCTGAAACAAACGGCATGCAGTCCCGAACAGTTAACCCATACAAACTTTGGAGCAACCATGACTAAATTGAATGCAATCATCCGCAGCTTCGGTCTGTCCGTCACCCTGCTGACCGCTGGCGCAGCGTACGCCACCGACATTACCGGTGCAGGTGCGACTTTCCCTTATCCGATTTATGCGAAGTGGGCGGAAGCATATAAAGCCAAATCCGGGGCTGCCATGAACTACCAATCCATCGGCTCCGGCGGCGGCATCAAGCAGATCACGGCAAAAACGGTTGATTTCGGCGCCTCCGACATGCCATCGAAACCTGAAGACCTGAACAAGGGCGGCCTGATGCAATTCCCGGCAGTCATGGGCGGCGTGGTTCCGGTGGTTAACATCAGCGGCATCGGCGCCGGCGAACTCAAACTGGACGGCGCCGTGCTGGCCAACATCTACCTTGGCAAGATCACCAAGTGGAGCGACCCGGCCATCGCCGCACTGAACCCCGGCGTCAAGCTGCCCAATGAAACCATCATCGTCGTATACCGTTCCGACGGCTCCGGCACCACCTTCATCTTCACCAACTACCTGTCCAAGGTCAGCCCAGACTGGAAAGCAACCGTTGGCGAGGGCACTGCTGTTTCCTGGAAAGCAACCGGCATGGGCGGCAAGGGCAATGAAGGCGTCGCCACCTACGTGCAGCGCAGCAAGAACTCCATCGGCTACGTAGAGTACGCCTATGCCCTGCAGAACAAGATGACTTATGTGCAACTGAAGAACCGCGATGGCCAGTTCGTCAAACCCGACGACGCCAGCTTCAAGGCAGCCGCAGCCGGCGCCGACTGGGAACATGCCCCAGGTTTCTACGAACTGCTGACCAACGAACCCGGCAAGGCCAGCTGGCCTATCACCGGCGCCACCTTCATCCTGATGCACAAGTCCCAGGACAAGCCCGCCTCCGCAACAGAAGTGCTGAGATTCTTCGACTGGGCCTACAGCAACGGCAACGAGATGGCCGCTTCGCTGGACTATGTGCCAATGCCTGAAAAAGTTCAGAAGCTGGTGCGTGCAGCCTGGAAAAAAGAAATCAAGGATGCCAGCGGCAAGGCAATCTGGAAATAAGCCTGACAGTGAACGCGCATAGGCTGCGCGTTTTCAAGATATAATTCAGGGGGCGCTTGCAGCCCCCTTTTAGTTTTTTGATTCACACCGAATTTTTGACTTGGCCAGATAATCATCCACCATGCCGAAGTTTTTACTCGACGCGCGCCTCAGGCGCCAGAACTGGCTAGACATCCTGTTTCGCAACATCACGCGACTGTCCGCCTTTGCAGTACTGGCACTGCTGGTCGCCATCATCCTGTCGCTGGTAGTCGGCAGCTGGCCCGCCATCAAGGCATTTGGCTTCCACTTCCTCGGTTCTGCCGAATGGAATCCGGTTTCCGAAGAATTCGGCGCACTGGTTCCCATCGTCGGCACCCTGGTCACCGCGAGCATCGCCCTGGTGATCGCGATTCCGGTCAGCTTCGGCATTGCGCTGTTCCTGACCGAACTGTCTCCGCGCTGGATGCGCCGTCCGCTGGGCATCGCGGTGGAACTGCTGGCCGGCATCCCCAGCATCATCTACGGCATGTGGGGCCTGTTCGTATTTGCCCCGCTGTTCGGCGAACACATCGAGCCCTGGATCAACGATCACCTCGGCCAGATGCCGATGATAGGTCCGTTCTTCAGTGGCCCCCCCATGGGCATCGGCATCCTGACTGCCGGCATCATCCTGGCCATCATGGTCATCCCTTTCATCGCCTCCGTGATGCGTGACGTGTTCGAGGTGGTGCCGACCATGCTCAAGGAATCCGCCTACGGCCTGGGCTCCACCACCTGGGAAGTGATGTGGAACGTGGTGCTCCCCTACACTCGCCTCGGTGTGGTCGGCGGCATCATGCTCGGCCTTGGTCGCGCGCTGGGCGAAACCATGGCCGTCACCTTCGTCATCGGCAATGCGCACGAATTGAGCAAGTCGCTGCTGATGCCGGGCAACAGCATCTCCTCCGCCCTCGCCAACGAGTTCACCGAAGCCGTGGGTGACCTGTACACCTCATCGCTGATCGAGCTCGGCCTGATTCTGTTCTTCATCACCTTCGTGGTGCTGTCGCTGGCGCGCCTGCTGCTGTACAAGATGGGCAAACGCGAAGGAAAGGTAGCCTGATCATGTTTTCACTGTATACCCGTCGCCGCCTGATCAACGCCTTCAACCTGGGCGTGTCTGTTGCCGCCATGGCCTTCGGCCTGTTCTGGCTGGGCTGGATTCTGATCACCCTGCTGCAGCACGGCATCCCAGGCCTGACCCTGGCCGTATTCACCCAGACAACACCGCCGCCCGGCAGCACTGGCGGCCTGATCAACGCCATCGTCGGCACCCTGATGATGACTGCACTGGGCACCCTGATCGGCACCCCTATCGGTATCCTGGCTGGCACCTACCTGGCCGAATTCGGCCAGCGCGGCTGGCTGGCGCCGGTGACGCGCTTCATCAACGACGTGCTGCTGTCGGCCCCGTCCATCGTGATCGGGCTGTTCGTCTATGAAATGTATGTGGTGCGGGTGAAGCACTTCTCCGGCTGGGCCGGCGCATTCGCCCTGGCCATCCTGGTGATCCCCATCGTGATCCGCACCACCGAGAACATGCTGCGCCTGGTGCCCAACAACCTGCGCGAAGCAGCGGCCGCGCTCGGCGCCGCACAGTGGAAAGTGATCAGCTCGGTCACCCTGCGCGCAGCGCGCGCCGGCATCATCACCGGCGTGTTGCTGGCTGTTGCCCGCATCAGCGGCGAAACCGCACCGCTGCTGTTCACCGCACTGAACAACCAGTTCTGGAGCACCCACATGAATCAACCGCTGGCTAACCTGCCGGTGGTGATTTTCCAGTTTGCCATGAGCCCTTACGGCGACTGGCAGCAACTCGCCTGGGCTGGCGCCCTGCTGATCACCTTCAGCGTACTGGCTCTCAACATCGTCGCGCGCGTCGTGTTCCGCCAGCAAGCCACTACTCATTAAGGATGCAGTCAATGATGAATGTTGAAAAAACCATCAATCCAAAACTGGTCGTACGCGATCTGAATTTCTATTACGGCAACGACCGGGCGCTCAAGGACATCAACCTGACCATCCCGGAAAAAATGGTCACCGCCTTCATCGGCCCTTCCGGCTGCGGCAAATCCACCCTGCTGCGCACCTTCAACCGCATGTACGAACTGTATCCAAAGCAGAAGGCCACCGGCGAAATCCTGATGGACGGACAGAATCTGCTCGACAAGAAACAGGACCTCAACACCCTGCGCGCCAAGATCGGCATGGTGTTCCAGAAGCCCACCCCGTTCCCGATGTCGATCTACGACAACATCACTTTCGGCGTGAAGCTGTACGAAAACCTCAACCGCCACGACATGGATGAGCGCGTGGAATGGGCACTGAAAAAGGCTGCGCTGTGGAACGAAGTCAAGGACAAGCTGAAGCAGAGCGGCACCGGGCTGTCCGGCGGCCAGCAACAGCGCCTGTGCATCGCCCGCGCCATCGCCGTCAAACCGCAAGTGCTGCTGCTGGACGAGCCAACCTCCGCGCTCGATCCGATCTCTACCGCGCATATCGAGAAATTGATCGATGAGCTGAAGAAAGATTTCACCATCGTCATCGTGACCCACAATATGCAGCAGGCGGCGCGTGTTTCGGACTTTACGGCGTATATGTATCTGGGGGATCTGATTGAGTTTGGGGATACCAGTACGGTGTTTACGAATCCGAAGAGGAAAGAGACGGAAGATTACATTACCGGACGTTTCGGT
>DATDDN010000082.1:0-5439 GCA_036523795.1 Gallionellaceae bacterium
AGTTGTACTTCACCATCGCGACGCTGATGAGGCGGTCGGGACGGCCCAGGTCGAGCACCAGGACGCAGAGACCGCCCACCAGCAGAGCGATGGCCAGCAGACCCGAGAGCGGGGCCAGCGGCTTGTACATCGTCTTGCCGAACACGGAGCCGATGGAGGCGATGTTGAGCGCGCCGGAGGCGGCCACGATCAGGAAGATCGCGAACACGTGCGGCATGCCCCACACGATCTGGTTGTTCATGCCGGTAACGATGTGACCGTGTTCTTCCATGTAGTGCATGGCCAGCAGGCCAGCACCCACAACCAAGCCACCCAGTGCTACGAGGGTGTAGAAGAAACGATTTTCGTATCGTGCAAAGGTATTAGCTAACATTGATTCAAATCCCTTCGTACTGGACGCCTGGGTTCAGGCCCAGATCGGCGCGAACCTGAGCGGAGGCTACCGAGCGGATACGCTTGGCGATTTCACTTTCAGGATCATTGAGGTTTCCAAACAGAATTGCGTTGTGGCCGGCCTTGGTGCATGCATCCTGACAGGCGGTGGTCTCCTGGCCCTTGTCGAGGCGATGTACGCATAGGGTGCAGCTTTCGACGCAGCCCTTGCCGCGCGGCACTTCAGTTTTCTGATCGGTCAGTGGTTCGTGCACAAACGAGCGTGCCTTGTATGGGCAGGCCATCATGCAGTAGCGGCAGCCGATGCACAGGTGGCGGTCGACCAGCACAATACCGTCGGCACGCTTGAAGGAGGCGCCAGTGGGGCAAACATCCACGCAGGGCGGGTGTTCGCAGTGCTGGCACAGCATGGGCAGAGAAGACATGCGGCTGGTGCGCAGATCCTTGAGTTCGACCTTGCGGATCCACTGCGAATCGGTGCTCTTAACACCACCGGACAGACCGTTTTCCGTGCTGCAGGCAGTAACGCAGTCATTGCAGCCGGTTTCGCACTTGGTGCTGTCAATCAGCATGCCCCAGCGGACCTTGCTGGAAACTGCTTCACCCGCAGGGCGTGCCTGAGCCATGTCATAGAAAACCATGCCGGGTGCAATGGCCAACCCGGCAACGGCAACTGAAGACTTGGTCAGGAAATCCCTGCGGTCAAGATTCGTACCGCTCATTTACTTACCTCCGCCGTTACTTTCCTTTTGCTGGTATGGCATTCAAAGCAATCAAGCTTGACTGCGGCATACTCGTGGCATCCCTGGCAGAAGTGATCACTGCTGCCAAGCACGCTGTTGTCTTTGAGGCTAGCGTGGCAATCCACACAGCCAGCAAGGCTGTATTTCGAGCCACGGATGCCTTTATGAACTGTCTCGTCGCGCTGATGCATGAGATAGTTCATGTGAACCTTACGCATGATCTTGGGATCTTCGACGCACTGCACGCTAGCATCGCTAGCGCCCTTGCCGATATCCAGCTTGGGCGTGGCTGCAGACTCCGCGGCAAGCGCGGAGGCGGCAAAGAATACCGAGAACAGAATCGCAGTGAGTCGGATCGCCATTTTCATTACTCACCCAAACCCATCTGGATGTAGCCGGTCGGGCAAACGTCGGAGCAGATGTGGCAGCCAATGCACTTGCTGTAGTCGGTATCCACATAACGGCCCAGAGTTGCCTTGGCCTTGGGTACGCGGAATACGGCAGTCTGCGGGCAGTAAACCACGCAGTTGTCGCACTCGAAGCACATGCCGCAGCTCATGCAGCGCTTGCCTTCGGCAATGGCATCTTTCTCGGACAGCACCATGAGGCGCTCTTCGAAGTTGCCCAGCGCTGTTTCCTTGTCCAGTGTGATGATGTCACGCAGGTTGCGCGGTGTGAACGGGAAGTGGCCCAAGAACAGTTCATCGTGCGGAATGATATAGCGGTCAGAACGATTGTCGAAGTTGTGCACTGCGCCCTTCGCTTGGTCTGTACCGTGAATCGAGCCTTCAACCTTGGGCAACTCCAGGCCTTTCTCGACCATTTTACGCATCAGGTCAAACTGGTGCGCGTCGATCTTCGGACGCTTGCCCAGCTCTTCGCCAGCGAGGAACTGGTCGATACCGTCAGCAGCGATGGAGCCGTGGCCAATCGCGGTAGTCAGCAAGTGAGGCTTGATCATGTCGCCACCGGCGAATACGCCTGGCTTGCCGGTAACCTGGTAGTTCTTGTCGGTGCTTACCGCGCCCTTGCCGTTGTTGAACTCTTCCAGACCGGCGAAGTCGATTGCCTGGCCAATCGCGGAAACGATCAGGTCGGCTTCGATGTCGAATTCGGAACCGGCGATGGTGTTCAGTTCCAGCTTGGGACCAACCATCTTGGCTTCGCACTTGGCAACGCGCAGTGCAGTGGCACGGCCTTCAGCATTCTTGACGATGCCAACCGGTACCAGGCCGCCGAGGATGTGAATTCCTTCAGCCAGCGCCTGCTCGATCTCGTGCTTGTTCGCAGCCATCTTGTCGATGGGGAATACGGAAGTCAGGGTAACCTCTGCGCCTTGTTTGGCGGAGATTTCGGCTACGTCGTGTGCCATCTGGCCGGCGATCGCACGATCCTGGTCGCTTGGCTTGGCGTTTTCGATGTGGCCCAGACGACGAGCAACGGTCGCAACGTCCACGGAGGTGTCACCACCACCCACAACCACCACGCGCTTGCCTACGTGCTGCAGGCGGCCCTGGTTGAAGGCGTCCAGGAAGGAAGTAGCAGTTACCACGTTGGACACGTTGGCCGCGTCAGCAACCGGCAGTGCACGGCCGGCTTGTGCGCCGAGGCCGAGGAACACAGCCTGGAACTCCTTGCGGATCTGTTCCATGGTGACGTCCTTGCCCACGCGTGTCTTCATGCGTGTCTTGACGCCCAGATCCAGGATGCGCTGGATTTCTGCGTCCAGAACAGTACGTGGTGTACGGAAGCCAGGAATACCGTAGCGCATCATGCCGCCCAGCAGTTCGTGGTCGTCGAAAATGGTTACGTCGTGGCCTTTCAGGGCCAGCTGGTAGGCGCAGGACAAGCCGCCGGGGCCGCCGCCGATGATGGCGACTTTCTTGCCTGTGGGCTGGCTCTTGTTGACGTATTTCAGGTTGTTGGCAATCGCGTACTCGCCGAGGAAGTGCTCAACGGAGTTGATGCCTACGTGGTCTTCAACTTCATTACGGTTGCAGCCGGACTCGCAAGGAGCCGGGCAAACACGACCCATCACAGCCGGGAACGGGTTGGCTTCTGTCAGACGGCGCCATGCATACTCTTGCCAAGGCACACCTGCGGGCGGCTTCTCGGTGCCGCGAGTGATCGCCAGGTAACCACGAATGTCTTCGCCAGCCGGGCAGCTGCCCTGGCAGGGAGGAGTGGACTGGATATAGGTCGGGCACTTGTACGACCAGCTCGACTGAAAAATCTTGTCGCGCATTGGGGTGGTGTCATGATCACCGTCTTTGTAACGACGGAAGTTGAGTACTTTGACTTCAGTGGTTGCTGACATTACCTATCTCCTAAAAATATCTGTGATTGTTATTTGTCGCCGAGTATGATCGCATTGCTGACCAACTGATGCACGCCGCCTACAGTGCGTCTGTCGAATCCGTAATACGGTAGAACCTTGGTGAACTGTGCCTTGCAAATCGCGCAGATGGTGGCCAGGAAGTTGACGTTGTCGCTTTCCTTTACGCTTTGCAGCGCTTCCATACGCGGCAATGCGCCCTTGACCCGGATTTCGATCAGGTCGTCGGTCAACAGGCCGCCGCCGCCGCCGCAGCAGAATGTCTGCTCGCGGGTGGTGCCTTCCGCCATTTCCACGTAATTGTTTGCCGCAGCCTTGATGATGTTACGGGGGATATCGAACTGCCCGCCATATACGTCACCCATCCCCGAACCACGAGCAACGTTGCAGGAGTCGTGGAACGTGATGTTGAATTTGTCGTTCTTGGATTTGTCCAGCTTGACGACGCCGCGCTCGATCAGATCCCAGGTCACCTCGCAGATGTGCATGGGCTGCTTGTAGCGATGATCCAGCTGCTTCTGCAGTTGCAGCGCATACGGATCGTTCGCGCCAGCACCAACGCCAGTCAGCGTGTTCCAGAAGCTGTAGGCAACGCGCCATGCGTGGCCGCACTCACCAACAACGACGCGCTTGACACCCAGATCCAGGGCGGCTTCGCGAATGCGGGTGGCGATCTGGCGCAGCTGCTGATAGTTGCCGATGAACATGCCGAAGTTACCGGCTTCAGAGGCCTTGGAAGACAGCGTCCAGCTGATGCCTGCGGCATGGAATACCTTGGCATAGCCGATCAGGCTGTCAATGTGTGGCTCGGCAAAGAAGTCGGCAGAAGGCGTAATCAACAGAACTTCGGCGCCCTCGACGTCTATCGGGAATTTGATGTCCAAGCCGGTGGCGTCCTTGACGTCCTCTTCCAGACCTTCCAGAGTGTCCATCAGGGCCGGGCCGGGCAGGCCGAGGTTGTTACCGATCTTGTGAACTTTGCCGATGATCTCGTTGGCGTACTTCTGGCCGTAACCGATGCTGTCCAGGATTTCGCGGCCAGCCATGGTAATTTCCGCGGTGTCGATACCGTACGGGCAGAACACGGAGCAACGACGGCACTCGGAGCACTGGTGGTAATAGGTATACCACTCGTCCAGCACTTCGCGAGTCAGGTCGCGTGCGCCGACCAGTTTCGGGAACAGTTTGCCGGGAATGGTGAAGTAGCGACGGTAGATGCTGCGCATCAATTCCTGGCGCGCCACCGGCATATTCTTGGGGTCAGCTGTGCCGATGAAATAATGGCACTTGTCGGTACACGCACCGCAGTGCACGCAAGCATCCATGAAAACTTTCAGCGAGCGGTACTTGGTCAGCATGTCGCCCATCTTGGCGATGGTACGGTCATGCCAGTCTTCTACCAGCGTGCCGGGGAAGCCAAGGGCTTCCTGAATCTTGTCGCTAGCGACGAATGACCTGACGTTTTCCGTAGCGCCTGGATTGAGCGCAGGCCCAACAGGATACTGGCGATACGCCGGTACTTTCATTTCTTCTGCTGCCATGTTTTATTTTCCTGATTCCAGTTTTGCGGCCCAGGGAGCAAGGTGACGCTTGTCACGGGAATTGTCAGCCTGGTTACGAGTTGGTGAGAAAAACAGTCCCGGAGCGTGGAGCAGCTTGCTGAACGGGAAGATGATCATCAGTGTTGCTACCAATGAGAGGTGCACATACAGCAGGCCATCGTTCGGCAATGGCTGTACGTTGAAATGCATCAAGCCAATGAAGAAGCCTTTCACTGCAACGACATCAGTGTGGACAACAAACTTCATGGAGAGACCAGACAGCGCTATGGCAATCAGCAGCGCTAACATCAGGTGATCGGATGGCGTGGAAATGTAGCGAATCCGCTCAACAAAAAAACGACGTGCCCAGAGCCCGGAAAGGCCGGCAACCATAAGCAGCCCGGCATACATGCCGAACGGCTGAATA
>DATDDN010000083.1:0-17056 GCA_036523795.1 Gallionellaceae bacterium
GCCAGATCAGCTATAACACCCACAGGAGTCATGTCATGTTTGAATCAGCAGAACTCGGCCACAAGATCGACAAGGCAACCTACGACGCCGAGGTGCCCAAGCTGCGCGTGGATCTGCTTGACGCCCAGTTCGACCTCGCCAAGGCCGCGAAATTTCCCGTCATCATCCTGATCGGCGGCGTGGATGGCGCCGGCCGCGGCGAATCAGTGAACCTGCTCAACGAGTGGCTGGACCCGCGCTATGTGCAAACGCACGGCATGGGCGAACCTTCCGACGAAGAAATGGACCGACCCATGATGTGGCGCTTCTGGCGCGCGCTGCCCCCCAAGGGACGCATCGGGCTGTTCCTCGGCTCCTGGTATACCTGGCCCATCCTGCACCGCGTAATGGGCCACACCAAGCGCGCCGAGCTGGACCAGAGCCTGGATCGCGCCCGCCGGCTGGAGCGCATGCTGGTGGATGAAGGCGCGCTGGTCCTCAAGTTCTGGCTGCACCTGTCCAAGGAGAAGCAGGAGAAGCGTCTGAAGGCACTGGAGAAAAGCCCCAAGACCCGCTGGCGCGTCACCAAGCGTGACTGGGAACACTACAAGCAGTACGACAAATTCCTGGAGGTGAGCGAAAGCGTGATCCGCCACACCAGCACGGCGGAGGCGCCGTGGATCCTGGTCGAAGGCTATGATGAACGTTACCGCAGCCTCACCCTCGGCAAGATGATCCTGGATGCCATGCGCAAACGCCTGGACGAGGTCAACGGCAAGACGCCTGCACATGTCACCGCGCCGCCGCCGTTGCCTTCCATCGACAGCGTCAACATCATCAAGACGCTGGACCTGGCACAGAAGCTGGACAAGAAGAAGTTCGAGGCCGAGCTGGAAAAGTATCAGGGCAGGCTCGCACTGCTGACGCGTGACGCGAAATTCCGCGACATGACCGTGGTGGTGCTGTTCGAAGGCAACGATGCCGCCGGCAAGGGCGGCGCCATCCGCCGCGTCACCGGCGCGCTGGATGCGCGCATCTACAACATCGTGCCGATTGCGGCACCCACCGAGGAAGAACGCGCCCAGCCCTATCTGTGGCGCTTCTGGCGCCATATTCCGCGGCGGGGCCGTGTCACCATCTTCGACCGCTCATGGTATGGCCGCGTGCTGGTGGAACGGGTGGAAAAATTCTGCAGCGAGGCCGACTGGATGCGCGCCTACAGCGAGATCAACGATTTCGAGGCGCAGATGGTGCGCCACCGCATCGTGGTGGTGAAATTCTGGCTGACCATCAGCAAGGGCGAACAGCTCAAGCGCTTCAAGGAACGCGAGAAGATCGGCTTCAAGCGCTTCAAGATCACCGACGAGGACTGGCGCAACCGCGAGAAATGGGACGACTACGAGCAAGCCGTGTGCGACATGGTTGACCGCACCAGCACGGAGATTGCGCCGTGGACGCTGGTGGAGGCCAACGACAAGTATTTCGCGCGCATCAAGATCCTGAAGACCTTATGCCAGCAGATCGAGGCGGCGATGAAAAAGAAGAAGTCCACCCTGCGCAACGTGACCTGAATCCTGCCCGCCATGCGCGACCGTCAGGCGTGATTGCGATGGGAGAAAAATAACTTATACTCCCGCGCTCAAAATCCCAAGGAGCCAGCCATGAATCGTTTACGTATTCTTGTCGTTCTCTTCACATTCGCCCTGCTTGTCGGCTGCAACGCGATCCAGATGGGGCGTGATTTCGACGTGGGCGTGTTTGCAGCCAAGGTAGAACGCGGCGTCACCACCCAGGCGCAGGTGCGCAGCTGGCTGGGCGATCCAACCAGCGTGGGCGTGAGCCTGGCCACCGACGGCGAGCGCTTTGACGAGTGGGATTATTACTACGGCGAAGGCCAGCTGGCCGACATGAGCACCGCCAAGGTGAAGATCCTGCAGATCAAGTTTGATGCGCAGGGCAAGGTGCGCGGCTATAACTGGTCTGCATCCAAGAACTAAGAACAGAATCATCCGCAGATTTCGCAGATTGACGCAGATTCAAAAGCAGGGCTGGCCATCCTTTTCAGACAGTCCGTGCCGAGAAGACATTGGTGCCGCGGCTCAATAAATCTGTGAAATCTGCGTAATCTGCGGACAAAGCCGTTTCGCTAATTCAGCTTGTCCGCCCGCTGCACCAGCACCCAGGGGCTGATCACCACCGCCCACATGTCGGCGTCGGCCTCATACCAGGCCGCAGCCTCCTCGTCGGTGGTGCGGCCGATCAGGCCGTCTGCCAGCCATTGCGCCACCTGCTCCTTGTTGTCCTGCGACATCTGGTAGGCGACCTCGACCAGGTCGAGCTTGTTGCTCACCGTCACCACCGAACCGCTGGCGAAGTGGCGTTGCAGTTCTTTCCAGCTGATGCGCGAGGTTTCCAGGTTGACCTTGGCGCGGTAGATCTCCTGCGGATCATGCCTGGGGGTATCGGAATCTTTCTTGCTCATGCTTGTCTTTCTGTTCGTGCGCGGTGATTTACCGCCAAGACGCACATGATAAAATATTTCGCGTTACATCTGATGAATGACTCAACCATGCCTATCCTCCGCCCCCTCACCCTGCTGCTTTCCGCACTGTTTTGCCTGAACCTGGCCGGCTGCCAGACCACCACTTCCGCCGGCGCGGTGGGCGCCGATCGTTCGCAGTTGATGCTGGTGTCTTCGGATGAACTGGAAAAGAGCGCCGCGCTAGGCTACGCCAAGATGAAGAAGGAAGCCGCCGCCAAGGGCGCGCTGAATACCGACCGCGCCATGCTGCAGCGCGTGCAGGCCATCGCCCTGCGCATCGAGCCGCAGACCGGCGTGTTTCGCGCAGATGCGCCGCACTGGAAATGGGAGGTCAATGTGCTGAGCAGCGACCAGCTCAATGCGTTCTGCATGCCGGGTGGCAAGATCATGTTCTATTCCGCGCTGATCAATAACCTGCACCTCACCGATGACGAAATCGCCGTGGTGATGGGCCATGAAATCACCCATGCGTTGCGTGAGCATTCGCGCGAGCAGGTGTCGCAGGCGGTAGCCGCCCAGGCCGCCATCGATATCGGTTCTGCCCTGCTCGGCCTGGGCAGCGGCTCGTCCGAACTGGCCAGCAAGGGCTATCAGGCCTTTATTGCCACCAAATTCAGCCGCACCGACGAAAGCGAAGCCGACACCATAGGCCTGGAGCTGACCGCCCGCGCCGGCTATGACCCGCGCGCAGGCGTCACCCTGTGGAAGAAAATGATAGCTGCCAGCCAGGGCGGCGGCCGCCCGCCCGAGTTCCTCAGCACCCACCCGGCGGAAGAGAGCCGTGTGCAGCACATCGAGGAATTGCTGCCCACTGTGATGCCGTTGTACGAAAAGGCGCGCCGCAACTGAGCGCCGCGCTCAGACGTAGTGGGCCATTACCCAGGCTGCGCCCGCCAGTGCGCCCAGCATGATGATGACATGCGCCCAGGCCCACAGCAGGTAACGGCGTGACAGGGTTTCCTCGTCGTAGTTGCTGAGCAGGAAGAGTCGGCCCTCCTGCGGCCGCACCAGGAAGTTGATGTCGGGTTCCGTCCGCAAGGCCTTGAGGCGCCGCTCCGCCTCGCGCTGTGCGGCCTTGCGCGCCAGCAGCCATTCGCGCTCGTCAAACTGGCCGTCGTTGTCGAGGTCGAAGCGCGCCCGCAAGCCTGGCATGTCCGCCTTCCATTCCTGCAGCACCTGCTTGACCACATCGCCTTGCGTCTGCTCCGAGGTGCTGCCGCCTGCGGTGCGAAATTGCCCCAGGGCATAGAGTTGATCGTTGCTGATCAGCTTCCATTCGGTATAGCGATAGGGATCCGAAGTCCAGCTGTCCTTGTGCCTGGTGTGGATCTCGGCGCCGCTCGGGTCCACCACGCAGGTGCCGCTGCCATCATCCAGCAGGAAGGGCTCGGACACTTCGCCGCTGTCTATGGTGCGCCATTTGTCGCCATCCTTCTCTTCCACGCGATAGCGATACCACAGGCATGGCAGGCCGCGCAGCTTGCTGATCAGCGGCACATCACCATATGGGCGCCCTGCTCCCTGCAGCTCCACATAGCCCTGCGCTGCCGAGGCCACGGTGGAGGTGGGCGTGCCGGTGACCAGGCGCAGGCGGTGCAGGGTGGAATACCAGGCAAACAGGCTGACCAGCGCCATCAGGCTCAGGCAGGCCAACCATGCGCTGCGCGTGCCGATCTGGAAGCCGACGAACAGCAGCAGCAACTGCGCGCCGGAAGTCAGCAGTTGCGCATAGCTGCGGCGCAGTGATTCCACCATCGCGGGATCAGCCGAACAGCGCCTTCATGTCCACGTCTGCTTTTTCGGCAGTGGAAAATTCCAGCAAGGGCTTGCCGGTGAAGTTGAACATGCCTGCCAATATCACCGCGGGAAACTGCTCGATGCCCACGTTGTAGATGTTGACCGATTCATTGTACAGCTCGCGGCGGTCGGCGATGCCGTTCTCCAGGCCGGTGATTCTATTCTGCAGCTGCATGAAGTTCTCGTTCGTTTTCAGCTCGGGATAGGCTTCGGCCACCGCGAAGATGCTGCCCAGTCCCATGCGCAGTGCACCCTCGGCCTTGCCCAGCGCCTCCACGTCCTGCACCTCGCGTGCGCTCTGCACCTGAGAGCGCGCCGCAATCACGCGCTGCAGCGTCTCCTGCTCGAACTGCTTGTACTGCTTGCACACCTCGACCAGCTTGGGCAGCTCGTCGTGGCGCTGCTTGAGCAGCACGTCGATATTGGCCCACGCCTTGCTCACGCCGTGCTTGAGCTGAACCAGGTTGTTGTACAGGCTGATCACGTAGATGGCGGCTACGACCAGGATACCGAAGAAAACCAGCATGAAACCCATGTTCAACCTCCATGTGTGAATTGATCCGTTCGCCTCAGGAAATCCGGCCCATCAGGTAATTGTCTTTGACCCGCATGTAATGCTCGGCGGAATATTTCAGGTAGGCCAGTTCCTCCGCCGTCAGGTCGCGCACGGCCTTGGCAGGCCGCCCCATGTAGAGCTTGCCGCTCTCCAGCACCTTGCCGGGCGACACCAGGCTGCCCGCGCCTATCATCACGCGATCAGGAATCACGACATCATCCATGATGATGGAGCCCATGCCGATCAGGCATTCATTGCCGATGGTGCAGCCGTGCAGGATCACCGTGTGGCCGACCGTCACGTAGTCGCCCACGATGAGGGGCGAGCCCTCCGGTTTGTCCGGCGTCCGGTGCGACACATGGCACATGGTCAGATCCTGGATGTTGCTGCCGCGCCCGATCACGATGCGGTTAACGTCGCCGCGCAGCACGGTATTGCACCAGATGGAGCTGTCGTCGCCGATCTTCACGTCGCCGATAATCTGGCAGGAAGGGTGCTGGTAGACGCCATCGCCGATGACGGGCTTGGTGTTGAGATAGTTGGAGAGCGGCATGTGGTTTCTTTTTCGGTGTAATTCCGCCATTCTAGCCGTGACCCGCGCGCGGCGCGACTACCGTCTCCCCGGCGTCATACACCCGGTCCAGCACCGCCTTGTACGGGAAGGCAGCTCCCGGGTCTACCTTGCGCCGGTGCGACTTATCGCACGCCATGCGGCCATGGTCGAGATCAGAGTGACGCACGATGTGGTCGCGCGTGATGCCACGGCGTTGCACGATGTCGCGCAACAGCTTTACCAGCGCGTCCAGCTGCGCCGGCGGGAACGGGTCCTTGCCGTCGCCTTCATTGATCAGCTCGATGGCAATCGAGCGTTCGCTGTAATGGTAGACATGGTGGGCAATCTGGTTCTCCGGCACACTGCTGCGCAAAGTGCCATCACGATTGATCATGTAATGGATGCCCAGCACCGGGTGGGCCTCGATCTGACGCAGGTTGTCTTGCATGACGCCAGCGCCCACCCAGATCGGCTTGCCGCTGGCGGCATCGCAAGTAGGGCCGCCGGTGGAGTGGATCACCACCATGTCGACAGGCTGCGTGCGTAGCGCGCCGGCGCGGCGTGCTTCGGCGTTGCCCGCTGCCAGGCTGACCGTAGCCAGCGCCAGCAGCAGCGCCCTGCGTATCGCCCTGTCGTAGACTTTTGCGCGCACTCTTACCTGGCCCCCTCGATCAGGCTGCACTCGGCTACGCCAGCCCTGCCGGTGGCCTCATCCACCAGGTTCAGCTTGTTGCGGGCATACATCACACCCATCTTCACTTCCTTCCAGATGAAGTAGTTCTTGCCTGCCTGGGCAATCACCTCCTGCATCACCTCGTTTTCTGCCTTGGAAGTGATGACATGCTTGCCCGGCGCTACTTCCATCACGATGTAGGTCTTGGCCGTGGTCTGCCCGATGGCCTTCCCATCCAGCACCACGTCCATCTTCACTGCGCCACCCATCGCCTCGTTGCGATACAGGTAGATGTTGGCCTTGTCCGTGGCCACCGCGAAAGTCTTGGCCTTGGCGTCCTGTTCCGGGCTGGCCATCGGCACCGAGGCACACCCGGTCAACAGGGTTGCGGTCAGCACTGCACCGATCACTGCAATCTTCTTCAACATGATGCCTCCTCGTGGTTGGAAAAATCTATTTTTTGCCCAGTCGCAAACAAGCCGTTTACGCCGCTCGGCGCGGGGCGCTTCGGCGGGACGATGCGGTTGGGAAGGTAAAGATTGCCGAGAGTGTGGTGTGAAAAGTTGGCTCATGCGTTGGGTGTGAGAATCGTGACCCGTACTCGATGGTTCTGGCTCAATTCATTTCTTCAAGTTGTCGCCAAAAATATCATCCGGTATGAGCGTATAAAAAAATGGCACATAAGTCAGCACGGTGCCTTGATACACCCCGAGATTTCGCCACGCTTGCGTCAGCTCTGCCAGGATGGATTCATTGCCTATATCCTGTTTCAGTCTTTCCAGTATGGCTATCAAAGGGTTCAGGTTCTCTTCCTTGGCGTAGGTCTTCAACATCTGAATGGCGTTCTCGATGTATTCGACATTCATGGTTTTTGAAGCTTCTATCATTTTTTCCTGTTTACCCGTGGCCAGATTCTTGAGAGGTCATTCTACACATTGCTGAGAATGCGCAGTTTGATTATGGTGATGCCATGGACGAGATCAACTTCAAAGCCCTGCCCGACTGGGCGGAATGGTTAGCACAAGATGCCGACGGCGCCTGGTGGGCCTATGAGGCGACCCCCAATCAGCACACGATAGGCTGGTACGAGAATGAAGTGGGTCGCTATGTGAAGGTCGGGCATGGGTTACCCAACCCGGATTGGGAACGCAGTTTGATGAGGCTTGGCAAGTAATTAGCAGGAATAAGGCTTGACCCTATGCTCGCGCCGTTATCCTAGAATCAATTTGTACAGGCTGCCATTCCACCCAGAAAAGCCGCAAGTACCTAACGCTAACGCTGATACAAGAAATGGTACCGCATAGTCGGTAAATGTCTTGCCCAGAAGGATTACTTGGTAGCAAGTTTTTGTTACTGGCCTCCAGAGTACCGCAAGAGGAATTTCGATATGA
This sequence comes from Gallionellaceae bacterium, assembly GCA_036523795.1. Classification (GTDB taxonomy): domain Bacteria; phylum Pseudomonadota; class Gammaproteobacteria; order Burkholderiales; family Gallionellaceae; genus 39-52-133. The sequence goes on from DATDDN010000083.1 coordinate 7,492, forward strand.
CGATCAAAATTTTCACGTATCCCACTCTTGTTGTTCCAATAGATATATCCTTTATCAACTTGCCATTTGAACCCTGGGATTTGCACTATCGCATGCTCAGGCACCGAGGCCACTGCTCCTGCAATACCCATTTTGCCGACTTCCGCCCAAATATAGCGTTCAGCTATCTCGTTCGCATTTTATGCAAATTTTCTGTCCCACACTGCATTAAATTTGGCGCGCCCTTCATCTAGGTAATGCTGAAAATATCGAACGTTGAAATAGAAGAATAACAACCATAATCCCTGATAGATGGCTGTTGGGTTGCTGAATTTCATGGCAGTCCCGGCAACACTAATGCCCTCGATAGTTGCCCCGCTGCGCTCTAAGAATATAAGCAACAGTGAAATAACAAGCAGGTTGCGTCGTTGCCTAAACAATCCTTCTGAAGTTTTGCTATCAGTGTCTTCCATCAACATACCATCTTCCACTTCAGCGTCTCTCCGGCCCTGAGCGGCACCAGCCGATGCTCGCCGAAGCCCACGCTGGCCGGCACCTGCCACTCCTGCTTGCGCAGGGTGACCTTGCTGGTGTTGCGCGGCAAGCGGTAGAAGTCGGGGCCGTGGAAGCTGGCGAAAGCTTCCAGCTTGTCCAGCGCGCCGGCTGCCTCGAATGCTTCGGCATACAGCTCGAGCGCAGAGTGCGCGGTGTAGCAGCCGGCGCAGCCGCAGGCGTTTTCCTTGGTGTGTTGTGCGTGCGGGGCGCTGTCGGTGCCGAGGAAAAATTTCCGGTTGCCGCTGGTGGCGGCTTTCACCAAAGCCTCGCGATGGGTCTCGCGCTTGAGCACCGGCAGGCAGTAGAAGTGCGGGCGGATGCCGCCGACCAGCATGGCGTTGCGGTTGTACAGCAGGTGCTGCGGGGTGAGGGTGGCGGCGATGTTGTCCGCTGCGGCCTCGACGAACTGTGCGGCATCCCGCGTGGTGATGTGCTCGAACACCACGCGCAACTCAGGCATGTCGCGCAGCAAGGGCTGCAGCACGCGCTCTATGAACACGGCCTCGCGGTCGAAGATGTCGATATCGGCGCTGGTCACTTCGCCGTGCACCAGGAAGGGCATGCCAAGCTTCTGCATTTCTTCCAGCGCGGCGTATGTCTTACGCAGGGCGGTGACGCCCGCATCGGAGTTGGTGGTGGCGCCAGCAGGATACAGTTTGACCGCATGCACCACGCCACTGCCCCTGGCCTTGCGGATCTCATCGGCACTGGTGTTGTCGGTGAGGTAGAGCGTCATCAGCGGCTCGAACTGCATACCGGCGGGCAGCGCGTTCAGGATGCGCGTGCGGTAGGCCACTGCCTGCACGGTTGTGGTGACCGGCGGCCTGAGGTTGGGCATCACGATGGCGCGTGCAAACTGGCGCGCGGTATCGGGCAGCACTGAGGCCATCAGCGCTTCATCGCGCAGGTGCAGGTGCCAGTCGTCGGGGCGTGTGAGTGTGAGTTCCATGGCGGTCATAATCCTTGATGCAAAATCAATCCTGTTTCTTGAGCTCCAGCGCACGCTGGTAAAGCTCGTTCTTGCCCAGCCCGGTGATCTGCACCGCCAGCTGCACGGCCTGCTTGAGCGGCAGCTCGGCCAGCAGGGTCGTGAGCACGTGCTCGGCCTCAGCGCTGAGGCCAGCCTCGCGTGGCGGCGCGGCGGACACCAGCACCACGAATTCGCCACGCTGGTGGTTGGGATCGGCCTCCAGCCAGGCCACTGCCTCTCCCAGCTTGCAGCGGTGGATCTGCTCAAACAATTTCGTCAGCTCGCGCGCCAGCACGATCTCGCGCTCCGCGCCGAACACCTGCTGCAGGTCGGCAACGCATTCGAGGATGCGGTGCGGCGCCTCGTAGAACACCAGGGTATAGGGCGCGGCGAGCAGGGCCTGCAGCTCGCGGCTGCGTGCGGCCGACTTGCTGGGCAGGAAGCCGTAGAACAGGAAATGCGGGGCAGCCAGGCCCGCCGCGCTCAGCGCCGATACCGCCGCACTGGCGCCGGGGATGGGGATGACGCGGAAGCCGGCGGCACGCACCGCCGCCACCAGCAGGGCGCCGGGGTCGCTTACCGCAGGTGTGCCGGCATCGCTGACCAAGGCGACTGACTGCCCCTGCTGCAGCATGCCGAGCACCTTTTCCGCCGCGCCGCGCTCGTTGTGCTGGTGCAACGCCTGCAGGCGCTGGGCGGTTATGCCATAGTGGGTGAGCAGGTGGGCGGTGTTGCGCGTGTCCTCTGCCGCGATGACGTCAGCAGAACCCAGCACATCCAGCGCCCGCAGGCTGATGTCACGCAAATTTCCAATCGGGGTGGCGACTACATATAATGCGCACTCCAAATTCAGTTTTTGACCGCTATGCAACGTTCTACCTTCTGGCTTCTGATCCTGGTCGCACTATACGTGAGCGCCTGCGCAACCGCCACCCGCGACAAGCCTGTTGCCCAACCGGCGCCCGCTCCTGCTGCCGCGGCGCCGGAGCAACCGCAAGCGCTGCTGGGCGCGGTGCCGCCAATCTCGCTGGAAACCACCACCTTGCCGCCCGGCAGCATGCCGCTGCCTACGCCCGACCACCCAGCGCCGCACATTGCGCTGCTGCTGCCGCTGAAATCGGCCGCTTTTGCGAACGCCGCCGAGGCCGTGCAACAGGGCTTTATGGCAGCTGCCAACAGGCAGGGGCAGGCTAACCTGCCGGTGCGCGCGTATGGCACGTCCGACGACACCCGCGACATCATTACCATGTACCGTCAGGCACTGGCCAACGGCGCCGTGGCCGTGGCCGGCCCGCTGACCCGCGACGGCGTGGCGATACTGTCCGCCTATCCCGACATCGCCGTACCCACCCTCGCCCTGAATGTGAGCGACACCAAGGCCAGTTCGAACAAGCTGTATTTCTACAGCCTGACCGCAGACACCGAAGCCCGCCAGATTGCGCAGCTGGCGATGAAGGCCAAGTACCACGACGCCACCATCGTGACCACCGCCTCGCCGCTGTCCAAGCGCCTGGCTGCCGCCTTTGCCGCGGAATGGAGGGCGCTGGGGGGCAACGTCACCGCGGAGGTGCTGTACAACAACGATCCCTCCGCATTGTCCGAGCTGCCCGTGGCGCCCTGGCCGCCCGGCATGTCGCCGCCTGCCCCCGTCTACCTGAATGCCGATGGTGAGCCCACCGCACCCAAGCGCCCTTTGCCCCCGCCGGCGGCCCCCAGCAACGTGGTGTTCCTGGCTGCAGACAGCGCGACTGCGCGCATGGTGCGCCCCTATTTCAACCCCAGCCTGCCGGTGTATGGCACCTCGCAGCTGTTCAGGGGCAACGGCGATACGCTCACCAATTACGACCTCAACGACATCCGCTTCGTGGACATGCCATGGATGGTGCAGCCTGACAATGCGACCGTGCAGTTCTATCCGCACGCCAACCCGCCGCTGGAAGCCGACATGGAGCGCCTCTACGCACTGGGCGTGGATGCGTTCCGCCTGCTGCAGGTCATGCGCCAGAACAACCCCCGCGCCCTCCCGCTGGATGGCGTGACCGGCCGCATCTCGCTGAGGGAAAACACCTTCCAGCGCGAGTCGCTGCCAGCCTTGTTCCGTGCGGGCCGCGGCCTCACCCCGGAAGCGCTGAACAGCCTCAATGCGGCAAAGGCCGCCGAAATGGCCGCGCGCAGAGCCGCCGAGAAAGCCGCCAGCAGCCCCGCCCAGGCAAAATGAGCACCGCGGGTGCGCAGGCAGAACAACTGGCTGCGCAATACCTGCAACAGCATGGACTCAGGCTGTTGCAGCGCAATTACCGCTGCCGCTACGGCGAAATCGACCTGATCTGCCAGCACGACGATGCGCTGGTGTTTGTAGAAGTGCGCCTGCGCAGCAACGCCGCGTTTGGCGGCGCCGCGGCCAGCATCGATGCGCGCAAACAGGCCAAATTGCTGCGCTCAGCCCAGCACTACCTTTCCACCCTGCCTCGCACCCCGCCCTGCCGTTTCGATGCCATCCTGCTGCAAAGCGCGGATATCCACAGCATTGAATGGGTCAAGAATGCCTTTGCCGCCTGATTTCGGTTAAAATCGGGGCTTACGCAATTGCCCCGCATTCAGCCTTATGGACATCAACGCCCGCATACGCAAACACTTCGAGGACAGCGCCCAGACCAAGCTGCAGAGCAAGGACGCGCTGACCCAGCCGATCGCCGACACGGCGCAGGCGATGGTGAATTGCCTGATGAACGACGGCAAGATCCTGGTGTGCGGCAACGGCGGCTCTGCGGCGGATGCCCAGCATTTCTCCGCAGAACTGGTCAACCGCTTCGAGATGGAGCGCCCCGGCCTGGCCTGCGTGGCGCTGACCACCGACAGCTCGATCCTGACCTCGATCGCCAACGATTACGACTACAACCTGATCTTCTCCAAGCAGGTGCGTGCGCTCGGCATGCCCGGCGACGTGCTGCTCGCCATCTCCACCAGCGGCAACTCCGCCAACGTGGTGGAGGCGATCCATGCCGCACACGAGCGCGACATGGTCGTGGTGGCGCTCACCGGCCGCGACGGCGGCAAGATGGGCGCCTCGCTGCAGGAAGGCGACATCCATATCTGCGTGCCGGCCAAGAGCACCGCGCGCATCCAGGAAGTGCACCTGCTCTCGCTGCACTGCATCTGCGACGGCATCGATAACCTGTTGCTCGGGGAGGCCTGATGTTCGCTCGTAGCCTGACTCTGCTGTTGCTGGCCGGCGCATTGCTTGGCTTGAGCGCCTGCGTTTCGGTGATCACCAAGGGCGACGACCGCCGCACCACCGGCACCTACATCGAGGACGGCAACATCGAGGACACCGCGAACAAGCGCATCAAGGAGAAGTACAGGGACAAGGTGCATGTGAACATCACCAGCTACAACCGCATGGTGCTGGCCACCGGCGAGGTACCGGATGAGGCGACCAAGTCCGACATCACCCGCATCGTCGGCGGCGTGCAGAACGTAAAGGACATCAACAACGAGCTGGCAATCGGCCCGCTTGCCACGCTGTCGTCACGCAGCGGTGACGCCATGATCACCGGCGACATCCGTGCGCGCTTCACGCAGAGCCGCAATCGCGGCAAGGCGGAACAGGTGAAGGTGATCACGGAGAACGGCGTAGTCTACCTGCTGGGTCTGGTTACCCATGCAGAAGCCCAGTTTGCCACCGATATCGCCAGCACAACGCGCGATGTGAAGAAGGTGGTGCGCATCTTCGAATACCTGGATTAAGTGTTCGTGTATCCCACCCCGGCATTTGAAAACAAGATATGTGTGCCTGCGGAGCTGGCGAAACGCGTGGCCGCACTGCCCCGCCCGCTGGTGTTTACCAACGGCTGTTTTGACGTGCTGCATCGCGGCCACGTGACCTACCTGGCACAGGCGCGCGCGCTGGGTGCAGCGCTGGTCCTCGGCGTCAACAGTGATACCTCGGTGAAGCGCCAGGGCAAGGGCGACGACCGCCCGATCAACCACGAGGACGATCGCATGGCCGTGCTGGCTGCGCTGGACTGCGTGGACCTGGTGGTGCTGTTTGACGAGGACACGCCGCTCAACCTGATCCTGAGTTGCCACCCGGATGTGCTGGTGAAGGGGGGCGACTGGACGCCGGACCGCATCGTCGGCAGCAAGGAAGTGCTGGCCTGGGGCGGCTCGGTGCACAGCATTCCCTTCCTGCACGAGCGCTCCACCACCGCGCTGCTGAAGAAGATTCGCGCCTTTTAACCTTTTGACTGATGACCATGCCGACACCGACCGAAATCACCCTGCACGAGCAATCCAGAGTACTGGAGATCGCCTTCGACGATGGCGCACGCTTCAATCTGCCATTCGAATTCCTGCGCGTGCATTCGCCCTCCGCCGAAGTGCAGGGCCACGGCCCCGGCCAGGAGGTGCTGCAGTTCGGCAAGAAGAACGTCAACATCACCAGCGTCGAGCCCGTGGGCAGTTACGCGATGCAGATCACCTTTGACGACGGCCACGACAGCGGCCTCTACACCTGGGAGCGCCTGTACAGCTTTGGCAAGAACCAGGACGCCATGTGGCAGGCCTATCTTGAGCAGCTCAAGGCTGCCGGCAAGAGCCGCTAGGCAACAATTCACCCCCTCTCTCGAGACGGGAGGGCACAGGAGCAAACCATGAGCAAGACCACCCATTTCGGCTTCGAGACAGTCGCCGAAGAAGAAAAAGCCAAGCGCGTCGCCAAGGTGTTCACCTCGGTGGCCAGCAAGTACGACATCATGAACGACCTGATGTCCGTGGGCCTGCACCGCATCTGGAAGCGCATCGCCATCAGCATCAGCGGCGTGCGCAGCGGCCAGCGCGTGCTCGACGTGGCCGGCGGCTCGGCTGACCTGTCGCGCCTGTTCCTCAAGGAAGTAGGCAGTAGCGGCCAGGTGGTGCTCACCGACATCAACAACGCCATGCTGCGCGTGGGCCGCGACCGCCTGCTCGACGAAGGCATCGCCACCCCGGTGACGCAGTGCGACGCCGAGCACCTGCCCTTCCCGGACAATTATTTCGACTGCGTGAGCATCGCCTTCGGCCTGCGCAACGTCACCCACAAGGATGCCGCCCTGCGCGAAATGCGCCGTGTGCTCAAGCCCGGTGGCCGCGTGATCGTGCTGGAATTTTCCAAGGTGGCCAAGCCGCTGGAAAAAGCCTATGACTTCTACTCCTTCAAGCTGCTGCCCAGGATGGGCCAGCTCATCGCCAACGACGCCGACAGCTACCGCTACCTGGCCGAATCCATCCGCATGCACCCGGGGCAGGAAGAGCTGAAGCAGATGATGCTAGACGCCGGTCTGGAGCGCGTGGAGTATTTCAACATGACCGGTGGTGTGGTGGCCGTGCATCGCGGTTACAAGCTGTAAGTCCATTGCACTTGCAGGTCGGGTTAGCGCAGCGTAACCCGACAGCACATCCCTTTGAGCATCGTCGGGTTACGCTGCGCTAACCCGACCTACCGATGGAAATCTCCCCATGAGCGGTTTACCCAAGTGTCCTGTATGCAATTCCGAATTCACTTACGAAGACGGCAACATGTATGTGTGCCCTGAGTGCGCGCATGAATGGTCGAAAGACACTGCACCCACTGCGGGCGAGGAGCAGCGCGTGATCCGCGATTCCGTGGGCAATGTGCTGAATGACGGCGACACCGTCACGGTGATCAAGGACCTCAAGATCAAAGGCTCGTCCGCGGTGGTCAAGGTAGGCACCAAGGTGAAGAACATCCGCCTGGTGGAAGGCGACCACGACATCGACTGCAAGATCGACGGCATCGGCGCGATGTCGCTGAAATCCGAATTTGTGAAGAAAGTCTGACCGAGTTTCCCATGGCCAGCCGGGGCGCTATTGCATGAAATCGACGGCCAGTACCAGCTCTTGCGCCGGGATGCTCGTACCCATGCCACACACCACCAAGCTAGCCGATGACAGCCACACCTGGTGACATCACGGCCGCAAGCGTCCTGCGGCCGGCCAGGCTTGCCATTACCTCCTTGATGGCAGGCTTGATACTGCTGGTCATATTTGCCTTCAGCATCCGCTTTTATCAGCAGTTCTATATTCCCAAGCTGATCGTGTTCTATGTGATGGGAGCGCTCAGCCTGTTGCTGCTGATTTGCCGACCTCAGCAACGCATGCCCCCCATGAGGGTGCTGCTGTTCATGGCCACATTCCTGCTTGTCCTCTCCATCCAGGTCGCTCTGTCGCCTGCACCGCTGACCAGCTCCATGCAGCTTGCATTCTATGTGGGCGCGATGCTCCTTTATTTGGCGCTGCTTCAGTTCGACGCCGCAGGAATCACGGTGTTGCTCAAGGTAGTGTTTGCCGCTGCCCTGCTGCAACTGGTGATTATTGCCCTGCAGCAATTCGGAACGCCTGCATTATTGACCACCGCACTCGTCAGTGAACACGAACGACTGCTCGGCACGGTAGGCAATCCGGAATTTCTGGCGACTTTGCTAGGCGTGGCATTTTTCATCGGGCTGCACCTGCGTGAGCATGAGCACCAGCAGTTGAGGCGCGGCCTGTTGCTGCTTGCTGCCGTTGCTCTGCTCGTGGGCATGCTGCTGACCCATAACAAGGGGGCGCTGTTATTCATCGGCGCCTATTTTTTGTGGCGACGTGTGCCGAATTACCGGTTGATGCTGGTCATCGCCCTGCTTGCCCTGGTGTTGGCCGTATTCGTGTTTCCTGACTCAATCAAGGGGCGCGCACTGCTATGGCTGGTAGCCGCCAGCATGGTCGCGCAAAATCTGTTTGCTGGCGTTGGCTTGCTGCAATTTGAAAACCGCTATCTGGATGTCGTGCACGAGCTGTATTCCGCGCATCCCGCGCTGTCGGACGCTTTGGGTAGCCACACGGCGATGTCCATGGATGCGCATAACCTGTTCCTGCATTTTGGCGCCGAGCTCGGCGCTGCGGGGCTGGTGCTGGCCATTCTGCTTGCGCTCCATATCCTCAACACCGTCAGGTCCAGCCAAGGTTACCTTGGGGCGGCGCTGCTGCTGGTTCTGTTCAAGTGCATGTACACCGTGGTGCTCACTTCGGTTACCGGCATGCTGTTGCTGGTGTTGCTGCTCGTTGCCCTGTCCCCGGCCAGCACGGCTGCATCATCGCGTTTGCCTAGATTCGCATTTACCGCGGCCGCACCGGTGGTGATGGCGCTGCTCGTCTTCACGGCATCGCTTACATTGTCTGATCATTACTATCAACGTGGCATACGCTCACTGTTTCTGGGCCAGGCTGATGCCGCAGAAAATCTGCAGCACGCCCTGTTGATCAATGACGAAAACGCGGATGCCAGCCTGGCGCTTGCGCACGTCAGTTATCTGCAATACGATTACCCCGCCATGCAACACTACATCGAGCATGCCATTCAGTACCGCAAGAACAAGGACAGCTACAAGATTGCCGGCAGCCTGTATTTTTATGCGAAACGATATGATGAAGCGTTTGAGATATACCAGTTCCTGCACGCCACCTTCCCGCAGCATCTGACGTCAATTACCAAGCTTGCAAGCCTCTACATGATCCGCGGCAATTACGACATGGCGCACAATATGGCACAGCTGGCACTGGATACGGTGCCGCGCAAACCTGCTCAGTCGGATGAAAAAAATCTGGCGATTGCACGACAGATTCTAAAAGACAGTTCTCCCCACCTATCCCCTTTGACTCCCGGATAATTTTATGAAAACCCTTGTTCAGCTTGTCCTGGCTTCCATCATTTTCTGTATGCCCTTTGCCGCGCAGGCCGATAACGCCAGCAAGGCGCTGCTCAGTGCCGATTATGTCCGGGTGCGCGAAAAGCCGCTGAAGGATGCGGCATCGCTTGGTTTCCTCTACAAGAACATGGTGGTGGACATCATTTCCAGGACACCGGAGATGGAGACGATAGGCAAGGACTCTTTCTTCTGGTACGAGATCAAAAGCAAGGACATCAGCGGCTGGGTGTATGGAAAGTTCCTGGCCACCAACCCGGGCAAGTGGGATGTGGACACCTACGACGCTCCCGGTGACATGCAGTGGCTTTACAATCGC
>DATDDN010000084.1:0-3743 GCA_036523795.1 Gallionellaceae bacterium
GCACCGAGGAAGCCACCATGTACTGGGGCACCCCCATATCCACCAGGCGGAACAGGGCACCTGCAGTATCTCGCGTGTGCAGTGTGGAGAGCACAAGATGGCCGGTCATCGCTGCGCGCACGCCGATCTGCGCAGTCTCGCCATCCCGCATCTCTCCCACCAGAATGACGTCAGGATCATGACGCAGGGCGGAACGCAGCACACGAGGGAAAGTCAGGCTGATTTTCTCATTGACCTGCACCTGGCTGACGCCGGGCAGACGATACTCCACCGGATCTTCCACGGTGATGATTTTCTGTTCCAGCGCATTGACCTCGGCCAGCGCAGCATACAGGGTGGTGGTCTTGCCGCTGCCGTTGGGGCCGGTGACCAGCACCATGCCGCTGCCATGGGCGATGATTTCGCGGAAGCGCTTCAGCATCTCGGGCGGCATGCCCAGCTTGTCCAGTGCAAGGGAGCGGGTGCCCAGCTTGAGCAGGCGCATCACCATCGATTCGCCATGCTGCGTGGGCAGGGTGGACACATGCACGTCCACCGCCTGATCGCGCACGCGGATATTGAAACGCCCATCCTGTGGCAGGCGCTTCTCGGCAACCTCCAGGCCAGCCATCAGCTTCACGCGCTGCATCAGCGCGGAGGCAATCTTGCTGTCGGCATCGTTTTGCGCATACAGCACACCATCAATGCGGAAGCGGATCTTGATCATGCCGTCCAGCGGCTCGATGTGAATATCCGACGCGCGCACCCGCACGGCATCATAGAACAGGTTCTGCAACAGCCTTGCTGCCGGGACGTCTTCCTGGCCGACGCTGTCGGTGAGCGTACCCAGATCCACCGCAATATCGCCCATGTCGTCCGGCAGCTCGCGCGCCAGCCCGCTGATTTCTTCGGTGCGGCGATACACGCGGTCTATCACCTCCAACAGCTGACCCTCGGTCACCACGGCGAGATCGATGTCGTGCTTGAGCAAGTGGCTGATCTCGTCAAAAGCAGGCAGGTCGGTGGGATCGGTCATCCCGACGAGCAGGGTACCGTTGCGCTCTTCCAGCACCAGTGCACGGAAACGCCGTGCCTGGCTTTCCGGCAGGCTGCGCACCACGTCGAGATTGACGTTATAGTACTTGAGGTTGATGTAGGGAATGTTAAGCTGCTTCGCCAGCGCTTCGGAGATCTGGTCTTCGCTGACGAAACCGTTTTCCACCAGCACGCGTCCAAGTTTTCGCCCGGAGTGTTTCTGCTGGTCCAGCGCAAGATTCAGCTGCTCGTTTGAAATCAATTTCTGACTGACCAGCAGGTCACCCAGACGGATCTTCTCCGGACGTGCCATAGCCTGTTGCCTCGCATATGAGTTATCGGCAGCCATTCCCGCGCCACGCCCGTAAAGTTAGCCTTAATTCATAATGATGACAAGGCGGAGGCCAATAAAAATTGAGCGCTTTCTCAACCGCGCAGTGTGGCTGCGATTAAAATGGCGGAATGTTCAACGTCATCCTGTTCCAGCCCGAGATTCCCCCCAACACCGGCAACGTGATCCGTCTGTGTGCCAACACCGGCGCGCAATTGCACCTGATCCGTCCGCTGGGGTTCGACCTTGACGACGAGCAGTTGCGCCGCGCCGGACTGGACTACCACGAGTACGCCACACTGCGGGTGCATGACGATCTCGCTGCCTGCCTGGCCGCGCTGCCCGGGGTGCGCCTGTTCGCCTTCACCACCAAGGCGTCACGTCACTATCACGAAGCGAGCTTCCGCGCCGGCGATGCCTTCCTGTTCGGCCCGGAGAGCCGCGGCCTGCCGCCTGAAGTGCTGGAGTCATTGGCACCGGAACAGCGCCTGCGCCTGCCCATGCTGCCGCAGAATCGCAGCCTGAACCTGTCGAATACGGTGGCGGTGGCGGTGTATGAGGCGTGGCGGCAGTGCGGGTTTGACGGGGCGGTTTGATTTTTGTGCGCAGATTGGTGCAGATTCAAAAACAATACAGCCGTTCGCCCTGACCCGATCGCCCCTGCTCAGAACGGGCTACACTGGCGTGGTCAGTGAAGTCGAAACACGTGTGCCCTTCCGCTGCGCTACGCTCAGGGCGAACGGAACTTCATCACTTCGAAAGGTTAATCTGCGTCAATCTGCGTACCCAAGGGCACAAGAACCTCTTCGAGGTAATCTGCGGACAAAAACCCGAAGTCAATCCACCGGGAACTCGGTATCCGGCACGCGGCGCAGCAGTTCTTCCACTGCGCTGGCGGGTTCCATCTGTTCGTACAGCACGCGGTACACCGCTTCGCAGATGGGCATGTCCACGCCCAGTTTCTGCACCAGCTTGTGCACGGCACTGACCGTGTAGACACCTTCGGCGACATGGCCGAGTTCGCGCAGGATGTAGGGCAAGGCGCGCTGCTGCGCCAGCAGCAGACCGACCTTGCGGTTGCGCGACAGGTCGCCTGTGCAGGTAAGGATCAGGTCACCCACGCCGGACAGGCCGCCCAGCGTCTCGGCGCGGCCGCCCAGCCTGACGCCCAGGCGCACCATCTCGGACAGGCCGCGCGTCAGCAGCGCGGCACGGGTGTTGTAGCCGAAGCCCATGCCGTCTGCCACACCGGCGGCGATGGCCAGTACGTTCTTGACCGCGCCGCCCACCTCCACGCCCACCACATCGGTGCTGGCGTAAATGCGCAGCCGCGCATTGTGCAGGGCATGCGCAGCCTGGCGGGCAAAGCCGGCATCGCTGCAAGCCAGCGTCAATGCAGTAGGCAGGCCGTGCGCCACTTCCTGGGCAAAGCTGGGGCCGGACAGCACTGCGCGAGGGTAAGAGGGGGGCAACACTTCCAGGGCAATCTGGTGCGGCAACAGCGCCGTGTCGGTTTCAAACCCCTTGCACAGCCAGACCACCGGCACCGGGGCGGGCAGGCGCGCGATCTGCTGCAGGGTGGCGCGCAAGGCAGAAATCGGCACGGCCAGCACCAGCATCTCGGCACCGTTCACCGCGGCCTGCCAGTCACTTTCCAGATTCAGCTCCCCTGGCAGCGGGATATCCGGCAGGTAGCGCTGGTTGCACCTGTGCGCACGCATCTCGGCGATCTGCTGAGCGCTGCGCGCCCACAGCGTGACGCGGTGCTGCTGCGACAGGCTGATGGCGAGTGCCGTGCCCCAGGCGCCACCCCCCAGTACGGAGATGTTCATGCTAGCGCCCCCGCGTGGCGGCCATGTCGCAACATGGCATCACTCGTCGCCCCAGACCAGGCTGGAACGCAAAAAACCGGTGCTGCCATCCGCATGCCGCACCTTGCTCCAGCCGCCGCCGGCCTGGCCCAGCCATTCCAGCGCCACATTCTGCAACGCGGTGAACACCACGGCAGAGTTCTGGTCGGGTGCCTGATGCACGCTGGCACTGGCCGCCGTCACCATCACATAGCGCTTGCTGCTGAGCGCGCGTTTTTCTATCCAGGCCAGGGTGCCGCTGTTGTCGCGCACCTTGACCCAGCCACCGCGCACGATCACGCGTTCGAGCGGCATGTAGCGGCTGACCACAAACAGCTTTTTCGACTTGAGCGAATCCGCTTCATACAGGATGGCACTGCGCTCGCCCACCGCAACAAAGTCGAGTGCTGCCGCCCACGACGTGGCCAGCAGCAGCGAGAAGAACAGGGCAACAGCGGCAGGGCGGCGCATGATCAGTGCTGGGTGGGTTTGCCGGCCTGCGCCTTCTGTTGCTGGTACAGCACCTCGAAGTTGACCGGGTTGAGCAT
>DATDDN010000085.1:0-13938 GCA_036523795.1 Gallionellaceae bacterium
GCCCATCTGCGTCCTGTGGCAGGCCAGCGCCTCGATCTTGCCCTCGATGTGTTTGCCCACGTCGAAGAAATAGCCGGGATGGAAACCGGGCGGTGTGTTGGGATTCTCATAGCACAGGATTGTATACGCCCCGCGGGCGGCTTCACGCGTAGCATCGAATACGGTGTGATGGTCGGTATGCGCATCGTGCCCGTTGTGCGTGAAGATGATGTCCGGTCTCCAGCGCGCAAGCGCTTCCTCGATGGCATCGCGGATTTCCGCCTTGTGCTCGTGCAGCATGGTATCCGGGAAGCTGCGAACCTCGATGTCGGACAGCGCGATCACGCGGGCCGCAGAGCAGGCTTCGTCGACACGCACCGTGGTACCGTCGCTTTCATCGTGCCCGCACTCGCCACCGGTGAGCACCAGGCCATAGGTCGCAGCGCCTTCTTCCCGCAGCCTGAGCATGGTGGCACCGCAGCCGAATTCGATGTCATCGGGGTGGGCGCCGATCGCGAGGACAGTCTTCTGCCGCTGCGGCCGCTCAAAGCGCCTCCACAGGAAGAGCAGGGTGAACAGTGCCGCAAGCGCCACCGGGTGCAGCACTTGCGCCGCCGTCGCGGCCTCCGGGTAGTATGGGCCGGCATACAGCACGTCGACATAGGCAGCGCCGCTCAGCACTACCAGTACAGGCAGGGCTGGCAGCAACACGCGCACGGTAAGCTGCCTGCGGCGTAACACGCGGCGCTCGCGCCAAGTATAGATCGCGAGCGCAAGCAGGACGGTGACGAAGAAGACGGGCTCCGCCAGCTTTGCCATATGGCCAAGGCTTAATGATTTCTGCGCAGTGAGCGCGGCCAGCTCATTGGCAGGGCGCGGATCCGAAGGGAATCTGACCAGCGCCTTGCGCAGGAACCTTTCAGCCTCGTCATACTGGTGATTGCCCCGATAGATGCTCGCGAGACCGAGGTAGGCTTCGATATTGCCCGGATCGAGGCTCAATGCCTTTTCATAGCTCTCACGCGCGCGTCGCGAGAGTCCGTTCCAGGTGTATACCTGCGCAAGCCTGAGCCAGTACCCGTCATTCTGCGGCGCCAGTTGCACCAGGTCCTCGTAGGCCTTCATGGCGGATGCAAGCTCGCCTTTCCAGAACAGGAGATTGGCGCGCTCGGCCACGAGCTCCGGATTCCTCGCGTCGATCACCAGCCCGCGGTCGATGTTGGCGAGCGCGGCGTCGTAGCGCCCCTGCCACGCCTCAAGTTCGCCCAGATGGCGCAGTGCCTCAATGTTGCGTGGATCAGTTGCGAGCACGTTCTTGTACTGCGCGGCGGCATCGCTGTAGTGCAGATCCCAGGCCAGGGTCTGGCCGTAGTCGATGCGTATCACGTTGTCGCGTGGGTAGCGCCGCAGCAGCTCGTTATAGTAGTACGCGGCTTCCCGGTAATTTCCGCTCCAGGCATACACCAGGGCAAGGTGATGCTGCAGATGCTTGTCGTCCTGTCGCGCGTGGCGCAACGCGTGGTCAAGCGCCACCAGGGATTCCCTGAAACGGTGTGCGCGCGCAAGCGCCATGCCATAGCGATCCCAGGCCTCGATCGAAGCAGGGCTGGCAGTCGCTGCCTGCTCAAGCTCGGAAAGCGCATTTTCGGCTGCAGTGCAGGAAAGTGCTGCGGTGAGTATGAAGAGTACGAGTATGAAGCGCATCCACATGTCGGTTCTCCATGCCGAGATCAGAAGCGATAGGACACGGAAGCCAGTCCATAATTGCCGCTTGCGCTGCCGCGCTCAGCGTATTTCAGCCCGAACTCGCTCCACCAGTTGCTGTTGGGTACAAAGCGCACCGCGAGGTAATAACCTGACTGATCCGGCCCGGTCTTGTAATCATCCGTACGGTAGCGCCCCAGCACAGACCAGGTTTCGTTGAGCGAATAGGCCGCTTCCGCAATGGCGGTTGCATTCATGGAATTGTCCAGATCCGGGTTGGTGATGTACTTCGCGCCCAGGGTCAGGCGGCCGCTCACATCCCACTGCACCCCGACTTTGAGCAGGCTGCGATTGGTGAGCTCAGAGGTCGAGGTCGCGCTGCTGTCAAGGTCGCGCAGCCAGCCTATGCCGAGCAGAGTGGCAAAACTCGGATTCCAGCGCGAATTGAGCTCGGTCTCCACCTTGTGCGCGTTGAAGCTGTCCTGCGTAAGCCTGAGTACGGTTGGGCGTATCGTGTAGCGTACAGAGAAAACCTGATCCTGCGTAAGAGGCATGGTGTAGCGGACACGGTATTCCTGGTAGGTGTCGATACTGGAATACCCCAGCGACGAGTCCGGCACGTGGTACTCGTAGGCCGAGGCGCGCGCGGAGAAGTCGAGCATGTTGTTGCGCCCGAAATAGTGGGTGTAGAAGAGTCTATGATCCCTGCGGGTGTAAATCTTGGCCCTGTCCAACTGCGGGGCCACGCTGGTTTCGTCCTGATATTCCGCACCTATTTCCTCGCGTGCGCCAAAGGGCAGGATGGCGCCCGCCTGATGCGCCTCGAAGGAAAGATCGCTCTCCCAGAACAGGTAGAGCCGCGGGTTGCGCTGGCGGCGAAAATCATAGGCGGCTTGTTGCACGCTGCTGTCGCCAGGCCACAATTTCTCGGCCTGCTCATAGTATTTCTCCGCGCTGGAGAAGTCGTGATCAAGCGCGTAAGTGGAGGCCAGCCCGAGTACGGCACCGGATTCCTGTGGTGCCGCCAGGCGCGCCTGCTCGTAGCTGCGCCTGGCGGCGTCAAGATTTCCCTGCCAACGATGCACGGTGCTGATTCCGAGCAAGGCCTCGGCATTCTTCGGGTGGCGTTTTAGCACCGCCTCGTACTCGCCGATCGCGCGTTCCCACTGGCGATCCTTCGCGAGGGCATCGGCCAATCCCAGACGCAGCGATACCGAGGTCGGGTTCGCCGCAACCAGTTGCTCGTAGGCGGATGCGGCGGCGGCAAAGTCGCCGCGGCGAACGGCGTCAGCCGCATCATCTTCGGTATCAGCACTCGCGCTCCTGGCAAGGCAGATAATTGCACAGCCCAGCATCAGCATTGCAGGTGTTCGATTCATTTGCTCTACCATCTCGCGTGAATTAAGCGTGCATCCTTGATCGCCAGACTCATGTGCGGCTGTCGCCTGAACAGGCTGACTTCGCATCGTTCAGTTGTTGGCTGATCTGCTGCAGCTTGCGAGGAATACTAGAACGGAACTCGATGCGGAAATATAGGGCGAATTGCTACGTTACAGCTACATAGTATCCCGGAGTCTAAAGAAGCCCGGATTGGGCGTAAATGCAACAGCTACTACCCGCCGCATGGTAGAGAGCATGCACCATTTGCGCCGGCTGTGCACCATGCTGCACAAGCGTCCGCGATGGTCCTCGCCCGCCCCCACCAGGGGCCTGGCTCCGGCCACTCCGGCAGCGGCGGATGCGATTTTCTGCGCCGGCTGCAACAGCCCCGTGCCACGTTCATACAAATGCAACACATCTTCTGTAGAATCTGCATGAAACT
This sequence comes from Gallionellaceae bacterium, assembly GCA_036523795.1. GTDB lineage: Bacteria > Pseudomonadota > Gammaproteobacteria > Burkholderiales > Gallionellaceae > 39-52-133. The sequence continues at coordinate 3,506 of DATDDN010000085.1, forward strand.
ATGACAAGGTACGTATTGGAACGGTTATTGCTTGTGCAATGACATCGCGACTTCGAAAACAAAGAACACTGATGACACTGATCGTAAATTCGATAGAGGAACAGAAATCGGCGCTCTCTGCCAAGCTGGTGGCCCCGATGGAGCAGCTGGCACGGCAATGCGCCGAGGTGTGGCCGGAAAAGACGGCGCTGGATCGCGTGCTGCAGCAGGGCCTGGCCTCCATCCCGCTGTGCCGCCTGGTATACGCCCTCGACCATGCCGGCAGGCAGATCAGCGCCAATGTGGCCGCGGACCGGCTGCATGAACGCTTCTACGGGCAGGATCTGTCGCAGCGGCCGTTCATGACCAACGTGCTGCCCAGCCGCGGCTTCATCCTGTCCGACGTCTACATCAGCCGCCTCACCGAGCGCCCCACCGTCACTGCACTGCTGGCCGTACTTAAGGACGAGCACGTCAGCGGCTTCATCGCGGCCGACTTCGACCTGCGCGACCTGCCCCTGAGCGATACCCCGGACAGCACCAGTGCGCCGAGCTGGCGCCAGATCAAGGGCGACCCGGCGATCCGCCAGACCGTATTCATGCAGCAGCGCGCCATCAGTGAACTGGACGAGCGCATCGACGACGTGATCGCCACCATCAACGAGCTGATGTGCGAGCGCGGCATCTTCCACGTACAGATCCATTTCTCCAGCTCGCGCGCCACGCTGTGGCCGATGGACGACCCCTACAACTACCGCGTGCACGTGCTGGACGAGATCATCAACCCGGCAGTGTGCCTGTCCTTTCCCAAGCAGCCCTACCCGGCACGCGCCAGCGTGCCGGCGGAGAAGGTGCGCCTGGTGCTGGAAAAATTCAGACAGCTGCGCGAAGCCGACGATGTGATCTACCTGCGTTCCGGCTCGCTCAACGTCATCAACGGCATCGTCGGCCTGACCTTCTCTTGTGACGGTTCGCACTACATTACGGTAGATGAGTTTCTGGCCAAGGACAGCAAGTTCTAGGGAAGCCAGGTTGTCAGGCTGTCGTCAGCAGCGACCCGCTATGATCGTCCCGATAAGCGGGAACCGCGTCAGCGCAACCGTGACTGATTTTTCACTCATTGCTTCGCTCGTTGAAAAGAGGGGACACCAAATGTTTTCCAGATCCAGCGCCATTCTGTTTGCATTCGCCTGCGTTGCCGGCAGCGCCAGGGCTGACGTCACCTTCCACTGCCCGGCGCAGGTCCCCGCCCTGCAGCACGGGGTGCCGAACTACCTGCGCACCCTGGGCATTTCCGCCACACAGGTCGCGCAGACCCTGGATGCACGATCCGGCGAGCTGACATTTGCGCTGACAACCCCGCCCAGCGACACCCGCACCCTGGATTTATTCATGCGGCCTGACTTTGCGCTTTCCACCGAACGCGTGAGCCTGCCGACCGCGACGAGGGGAAAGATGCGGGTATTGAACACGGTGTCCAGGAAGGAAATCATGCTCGCCTTGCTGCAGCATGGGCGCGTGACCTCGTTCAGCGGCGAGTCCTGCTCGGTCGAGGCACTGTCGGATCGCGTGGGCCTGCGCCAGAACATCGTGGCCTGGGCCGAGCAGTTGAACTGGGATTGGCCTGACGGCGGCCCGGCCAGATGGAATACAAAATACTGGAACCGCGGCACGCCGATCCCGGGCGTTTCCCTGCATGCCGCGGTGATGGACGCATTCCTCCACCAGGACAAATACGCCATGGGCTGCTATACCGCGACCAAACTGGTAATGGTGCAGGGCACGCTGGATTACTACAGCCGGGTGAAACGCGACCCGGTGCGCACGCGTCGCGTGGAGAAGGCGCTGCTGGCCGATGGCGATCCGCTGGTCGGCATCGAACCCGGCAGCATGTGGAGCTTCGAGAAGGATTACGACGCACAGGAGATGGCGCACAAAGGGAAGCTGCTGAAACTTTATTCAGCCGTGGCGGCAGGAAATTTCATCCCCGGCGACTGGGGATACATCGTGAATACCGATCCCGTGTCGGAGCAGAAAACCGGATATGAAGGCTCCAATGCGATCTATCTGGGGCGCAACCGGTTTGACGATTACTACAACGACAATGACCACAGCTACACCTATGAGCAGAAGCTGGACGAGGTATACCAGTGGCGCAATGGCGTGTTCAGCCGCAGCCGCGATGCCGCCAAGATTCAGCATCTCACCCCCGAGCAGCAGGCCCTGCTCAGCAACACACCGGAAGGTGGAGGCCTGCAACTCGACGTGCGCGCCGCGCCGCGCTTTTTCTGAACGCGTCCGGGTAACCCCGCCAACGCTGCTGCAGCGTCTTAAAACAGGCGGGTGAACTGCTCGGCCGTCATCGGTTTGCCGAAATGATAGCCCTGCGCCTCGTCGCAGTGATGCAGGCGCAGCTGGGCGAGCTGCTGCTCGTCCTCCACCCCCTCGGCGACGGTCTTGAGGCCCAGACTCTTCGCCATCTGGATGATGGCGCGCACGATGGCCGCGTTGCCAGGGTTGTTGACCATGTCGTGCACGAATGACTGGTCGATTTTCAGCTTCTCCACCGCAAACCTGCTCAGGTAGGACAGGCTGGAATAGCCGGTGCCAAAATCGTCAATCGACAACTTGATCCCCAGCGCCTTGAGGCGATGCAGGGTACCCAGAATGTTGTCGGCATCCTGGATCAGGATGGACTCGGTCAGCTCCAGCTCCAGCAGCTGAGGCCGCAACCCGGACTCGGTCAGCGCACGGGTCACCGTATCCTCCAGGCGGCTGCGCTTGAACTGCACGGCAGACAGGTTCACCGCGATGACCAGCTCGGGCAGTCCGGCCTGTTGCCAGGCCACCGCCTGGCGGCAGGCCTCCTGCAGCACCCATTCGCCGATCGCCACCACGTGGCCGCTGTCTTCCGCAATAGGGATGAACTGGGCGGGCGGCACCATGCCGCGCTCCGGGTGCTGCCAGCGCAACAGCGCTTCTGCGCCGATGATGGCCCCGCTGGCAATGTCTATCTGCGGCTGGTAATGCAGGGTGAATTCATTGTGCGCCAATGCCTGTGCCAGACCGGTGCGCATCTGATGGTATTCGACCACCTCGACATTCATCTGTTCGGTGTAGAAATGGAAGGTGCCGCGCCCGGATTTCTTCGACTGGTACATCGCCGTATCGGCCTTCTTGAGCAGCGTGTGGAAATCCCTGCCGTCATCCGGATACACCGCAATGCCGATGGAAGCGGAGGTCGACAGGTGGTATCCCTGGATGTCGAACGGCGTTCCCAGCTCGCCCAGGATCTTCTCGGCGAAGCCCATCATCGCCTCGGTATCGGCAATGCCGGACAGCAGCACCAGGAATTCATCGCCGCCCTGGCGGCTGATGGTGTCGCTGTTGCGCACGCTTTTGCGCAAGCGCTCGGCAGCGGCCTGCAGCAAGCCGTCGCCGACCGCGTGGCCGAGTGAATCGTTGATGGTCTTGAAATTGTCCAGATCCAGGAACAGCAGCGCGACCTTGCCATCCTTGCGGCTCGTTTGCGCGATTGCCATCTCGAAATGCTCCTTGGCCAGCAGCCGGTTCGGCAGGCCGGTCAAGGCGTCATGGAACGCGAGGAATTCGATCTGCGCCTTGCTCTCCTTGCTGTCGGTGATGTCCTGCAGCGTGCCGATGCCGAACAATGGCCGGCCCCGCTCATCCACGGTGATCTCAGCCCGGTCGCGTACCCAGCGCACACCCTGGCCGGTGCGGACTCGGTACTCCACGTCATATGGCGCGCCCGTCAGCGCCGCATTCCAGGCCTTGGTCACGAAGTCGCGGTCCTCCTCCAGGATGACGTTGAAGCAGGCGTCCAGGCTTGCCGGCCCGCCGAGCGGAAGATCAAGAATGCGATAGACCTCGTCAGACCAGCTGGTCTTGCCGTCACGCAAGTTCACCTTCCAGCTGCCGAGGTGGGCCACGGCCTGCGCGCGCTTGAGCGTTTCTTCGCTTTCCCGCAAACGCGCTTCGTTCTCCCTGATTTTTGTGAGGTCATGAATGGCCACCAGGATGCCGGTGGCGATGCCGCTTTCATCGCGGATGATCTTGTTGGTGATTTCCAGCGGCCGGCCGGCCGGATTGTCGGGATGGCTGGCTTCCATGGTGATCACCGCATCGCGCTTCTCTTCCTGCGCACTGCACACCGGGCAGAGAATCTGCTCGCCATGCGGGTGGATGATTCGGGCAATATGTTTGCCGATGGCCTCGGCCGGTGTGGTCTGGGTCAGCGCATAAAACATCCGGTTGGCGCGAATCAGGCGACGGCGCGAGTCCAGCAGGTAGATCACGTCCTCGAACGAATCCATCGCCTGTATCCATTCGGAAGTTTCGCGCCGATAGGCGATCTCGGCCTTCTTTTTTTCGGTGATGTCGCGCGTTACCCCGACCAGGGCGTAGATCTTGCCGTCGGTCTCATACAGCGGGGACGCATGCGTTTCCAGCCAGCGCGAGGTGCCGCGCTTGCCAACGATCCTGAATTCCAGCCTGCCCGACTCGCCGCTCAACACGCGCTGGGTGAGGTGCTGGAAGGCAGGCTGGTCTTCCAGATAGACAAAGTTGACCAGCCCCGCCTGTTGCGCCTCTTCCAGGCTGTCGACTTCCAGCATCTCCAGGCCCGCATGGTTCAGCTGCAGCAGTTGCCCGCTGGGCAGCATGACCTTGACGCACTCCGGTTCGCTTTCGAAGATCGCATTGAGGAATTCCTTCTGCCTCTTGAGCGATTTCTCCGCTTCCTTGCGTTCGGTGATGTCGCGCGCGATGGCGAGCACACCATGTTCACCGTTGTCCAGTTCCAGCTGCTGCAGGATCATTTCGACCGGGATGTCGCGGCCATCCTGATGGCGGTGGCTGGTGACCAGCCGCAGCGTGCGAACCTGGCCACGCAACAGCGGATCGATCAATTGACGGAAACGGCGCTCATCGTATTCCAGGCCAAGATCCAGCGTCGTCATGCCGAGCAGCACTGCCCTGGCATAACCGGTCTGCCGGATCGCGCCCTGATTCACGAAGCTGAAACCCAGGGAGACGGGATTGAAAATGAACACACCATCCTCGATCGCATCGAGGATGGTTGAGGTTGCAATAACCTGCTGGTCGATCTTCATCACGTCATCAATTCCGGCTGCGGCACTGAAACAACTGTGCGAAGTTGGCTGGAGTTGCTTCCCGCACAAATAAAAAAAGAACCGGACACGGCAGCCGGTTCTTTTTTTCAGTCACATTCCTTACGTCCGGCCTACTTGTTCTTGGCCGCCATCAGGCGTTCGTACTTGGCCTGCAGCTGTTCCTTGCTTTCCACGAACTCCGGATTGTGCGGGATGCAATCCACCGGGCACACCTCGACGCACTGCGGCGTATCGTAGTGGCCTACACACTCGGTGCACTTGTTCGGGTCGATTACGTAAATAGTGTCGCCTTGCGAAATGGCGTCATTCGGGCATTCCGGTTCGCACACATCGCAGTTGATACATTCGTCAGTGATCATCAGGGCCATGCTCTTCTCCTTAAGTTGATTTCTTGTCTTTCAGTCTGGCCACCACCGAGGGCGACACGAATTTGCTTACATCTCCGCCAAAGCGCGCGACCTCGCGCACCATGCTGGCCGAGATGAAGGTGTATTGTTCGGCCGGTGTCAGGAATACTGTTTCGACATCCGGATGCAGGCTGCGGTTCATCCCCGCCATCTGGAACTCGTATTCGAAGTCCGACACCGCACGCAGGCCGCGGATCACCACGCGCGCATTCTGCTTGCGCACAAAATCCATCAGCAGGCTGTCGAATCCTTCCACGCGTACGTTGGCGAAATCCCTGAAGATTTCGCGTGCCATCGCCACGCGCTCGTCCAGGCTGAACAGGGTCGCGCTGCGGCTTGCCGCCACCGCGATGATCACTTCGCCAAACAGACCCGCGGCACGGCGCACCACGTCCTCATGGCCGCGGGTGATGGGATCGAACGTGCCCGGATATACGACTCTGATCATTCTGTTTCACGCTTAAACAATTGGTAATGTACTGCCCCTGCCTTGCCCTGCTTGATCGCCTGCCAGGGCGCAGGCGGCGTCACCGCACTGCCGCTTTCCACATACAGCATGCCGTCCGGCACCAGCAGGCCGGCCATCAGCGGCCACAATCTGCTCAGGTAATCGCTCTGGAACGGAGGGTCGAGAAAGATCACGTCAAACTGCTCCTTGCAGCGGACCGCGAATTCTAGCCCATCCTCGTTGCGTAGCGCCATATTAGGAAGCGCTAATTTCTTGATATTTTCCTGCAACACCTTGAATACCATACGATTTCGCTCAACCATCACAACCTGGGCGGCGCCGCGCGAGGACGCCTCCATGCCCAGGGCGCCGCTGCCGGCGAACAGATCGAGGCAGCGACGGCCGCTGAGATCCTGGCCCAGCCAGTTGAACAGGGTTTCGCGCACGCGGTCAGGCGTCGGGCGCAAGCCTTCGGCATCCGGAAAGTCGACGATGCGGCGGCGGTGCGAGCCGCCGATGATGCGAACGCGATTTATTTTGCCGCTCCAGCCGCCTCGGGTGCGGGTGTGCCCACCGGCGCAGCAGCAGGGCTGGCGGTGGCGGCCTTGTCTTCCGGTGCGCCGACGATCACGGTGGCCATCACGTCAGGGTTGACGCGGCGCTTGAAGGCGTCATGGATCTGCGCAGCAGTCACCTTCTCCACCTTGCCGGTGAAATCGTCCATATAGGTGAGCGGCAGGTTGTAGAAGCCGATCACCGCAAGGTAATCGAGTATCTTCTTGTTGCTGTCGATGCGCAGGGGGAAGCCGTTGATGATGTTCTGCTTGGCCGCCACCAGCTCCTTGTCGGTGACGCCCCTGGCGATGAAGTCGTGCAGCGTCGCACGCACCATCTTGAGCGCTTCGTCGGCCTGCTCCTTCTTGGTCTGCAGCCCGATCTGGAAGGGGCCCGGCTGCTGCATCGGCATGAAGTAGCTGTATACGCTGTAAGCCATGCCGCGCTTCTCGCGAATTTCATGCATCAGGCGCGACACGAAGCCACCGCCACCCAGGATGTAGTTACCCACGTAAAGCGGAAAATAATCCGGGTCGTTGCGCGCAATGCCGGGCGCGCCGATCAGGATGTGGCTCTGTGTGGCCGGATGCGGGATGCGCTGCTCGCTGGAGCTGGTCTGCATCACCACCTGCGCAATGCGGCTGCTTGCGCCACCGGCCGGCAGCTGTGCGGTAAGGTTCTGCGCAATGGCTTCCGCCTCTGCACGGCTGATGTCGCCCATCAACGCGACCACGGCAGTCTTCGCGCTGTAGTGGGTGCGATAGAAGTCCTCCAGGTCTGTGCGCTGCAGTTTTTCCACGCTGTCGATTTCGCCCGAAGCCGGCAGGCCATAGGGATGCGCACCATACACGTCCTTCATGAAGGCCTTGCTGGCAATGCTCTCCGGCTGGGTCTGTGCCTCCTTGATGGCGGCGATCAGGCGCGCCTTTTCGCGCGCCAGCACGGCGTCGGGAAACAGCGGATGCTGCAGCACGCGCGCCATGATCTCCAGCGCCTGGTTGCGCTGTGCCGCATTGCTCAGTGTACGCAGCTCGACGCCGGCGCGGTCTGCATCGAACACGCCGCCCATCTGCGCGCCGATATCGGCCATTTTGCGCGAGATATCGTCTTCGCTCAGGCCCTCGGCTCCTTCATCCAGCATGCCCTGGGTGAGGCCGGCCAGGCCGGATTTCTCGGCGGTGTCGAAACCGCTGCCTGCGGCAAAATTCACCTCCACGTCCAGCATGGGCAGGTCGTGGTTTTCCACGAAATACACCTGCGCGCCGCTGGGAGCCTGCCAGTGCTGGATCTTCACGGCGGCCAGCGCCGGCTGCGCCAGCGTCAGCGCCAAGGCGGCCAGAATTCCCGCATAGAAATTAGTGCGCATGGAATGCTCCCTCCCCTACATGTTTTGGTTTGCCGGACAGCGGTTGCGGATCGAGCGTCGCCACGGTCAGGTTGTCGTCCTTCAGGATGTCGCGCGCCGCTTCCTGAACCTGCTGCGCGGTGACGGCCTGCAGCTTCTGCAGCATCACCGGAATGTCCTTGTATGACAGGCCGACGCTCTCCAGCTCGCCGATCTGCATGGCCTGGTAGAACACGGAGTCGCGTTTGTAGACTTCAGCGGCCATCACCTGCGCCTTCACGCGGGCGAGCTCATCCACGCTCACGCCGTCGCGCACCAGCAGAGCCAGCTGCTCGCGCAGGCCCGCCTCCAGCTCCTTGACTGTCCTGCCTTCGCTCGGCGTCCCTTCCACGGTGAACAAGGACGGACCGCGCGAGGTGCTGTCATAACCTGCCCCCACGTTGCTGGCCAGCTGCTGCTCGCGCACCAGCGCCTTGTTCAGGCGTGCCGATTCGTTGCCATCGAGGATGCCGGCCAGCACCTCCAGGGCGTATGGCTGGATATCGTGTTGCGCGTCGCGCAGGGCGGGCGCGTGGTAGGCCATCACCAGCTGCGGCAGCTGTGCCGGCGCCTTCACCACCAGGCGCTTGCTGCCAAGCTGTGGCGGCTCGCCAAGCTGCCTGCGCGCCGGCAGGGGATGTGCGGCGATGCCGCCGTAGTAGCGCTGCGCCAGCTCGAACACCTCGCTCGCCTTGACGTCGCCGGCAATCACCAGGGTGGCGTTGTTGGGCGCATACCAGCGCTGGTACCAGGCGCGTGCGTCGGCCGCAGTCATCGCCTCCAGGTCGTTCATCCAGCCGATCACCGGATTATGGTAGGGGTGCTCCTGAAAGGCGGCCGCCATCAGGGTCTCGGCCAGGATGCCCTGAGGTTCGTCATCGGTGCGCCAGCGGCGCTCTTCCATCACCACCTTGATCTCTTTCTTGAACTCGGCATCGGACAGGTTGAGGTTGTGCATGCGATCCGACTCCAGCTGCATCGCCAGCGGCAGCTTGTCCTTGTGCAGTTGCTGGAAGTAGGCTGTGTAGTCGTAATTGGTGAAGGCGTTCTCGCGCCCGCCCGCGGCTGCGATACGCTTGGAGAATTCGCCCACCGGCACGCTCCTGGTGCCCTTGAACATCATGTGCTCCAGCACGTGCGCCACGCCGGTGGTGCCAGTCACTTCATCCATGCTGCCAGCCCGGTACCAGATCTGCTGCACCACCACCGGCGCACGATGATCTTCCTTGACGATCACCTTGAGCCCGTTGCGCAAGGTCTTTTCAAACACGTCGGCGTGCCCTGCAACAGGCAGCAGCCACAGTGGCAGCACCAGCCATTTCAGAAATTGTCTTCGCATATTTCCAGTCCCATTTTTTTAGCCCAAGCCGGCTCAATCAGAATAGAATAACAGCCGTGAAGTCACCGTCGTGACCGACGCGCATTATGCGCCATTTTGCTGTCTGCGCGACAGCCCGCAATACCCACAAAAACATGCTTGGTTTCCCGAACAAATCTGCTGCCGACAGTGAAGACACCGCCAGGGGCGGCTGGTTCAGCCGCCTCACCCAGGGGCTGAAGCGCACCGGCAGCCAGCTCAGCGAGCTGTTCATTCCCGGCGGCCGCATCGACGATGACCTTTACGAGGAGCTCGAAACCATCCTGATTACCGCCGACGTCGGCATGGATGCCACGCGCCTGCTGCTGGCCGACGTGCAGCGCCAGGTGAAGGAACAGCGCCTGAGCGACGCCGCCCAGCTGAAGGAAGCGCTGGCGCACAGCCTGCTCAAGCTGCTTAAGCCGCTGGCAGTGCCGCTCGACACGGGCACACACAAGCCGTTCATCATCATGATGACCGGCGTCAACGGCGCCGGCAAGACCACCTCCATCGGCAAGCTGGCCAAATATTTCCAGGGTCAGGGCAAGAGCGTGATGCTGGCGGCGGGCGACACCTTCCGCGCCGCTGCGCGCGAGCAGCTGATGGAATGGGGGGCGCGCAACGACGTGACGGTGATCGCGCAGCAGAGCGGCGATGCAGCCGCGGTGATCTTCGATGCAGTACAGGCCGCGCAGGCACGCAGAATCGACATCGTGCTCGCCGATACCGCCGGCCGCCTCACCACCCAGGCGCACCTGATGGAAGAGATCAGGAAGGTGAAGCGTGTAATCGACAAGGCCCTGCCCGGCGCACCGCATGAAGTGCTGCTGGTGCTGGACGCCAACACCGGGCAGAACGCGCTCAGCCAGACCAAGGCGTTTGACGATGCGCTGGGGGTGAGCGGACTGATCCTGACCAAGCTGGACGGCACCGCGAAGGGCGGCGTCATCGCGGCCATCGCCAAGGCGCACCCGATCCCCGTGCGCTTCATCGGCGTGGGATAACCGTGACCTCGATCTTATCGATGGGCACGAGGGCATCCCATTCCAACGCTCGAATCGCCGCCGCGGCGATGTCGGCATCGGTGCGTTCCGCGGAACTGGGCAAGCGGACCTCGATATCGTTGGCCACGGCCTTCACCCCACGGACG
>DATDDN010000086.1:0-1589 GCA_036523795.1 Gallionellaceae bacterium
GTGTAGTCGCGCATAAACACTTCGAAAATCTCGAGAGCTCTTTGCGCATCTTCGGCCACGATTGCGTCCAATGCTTCCAGAAAATCGTCGCTACCATGCGACTCATGCGCATAGGGTGCGACAGACAACAACCACGGCATGTCGTCATCTGCTGGCTTTCTCACGGGTTCTACCCCGAAATCACGGACGGTTGTGAAAGGGTGGAAAACTTCAGATCCTGCCGGGCCATCCTTCGCCGCATCCTCGGATTGTGGAACCGCTCGATGTATTCGAACACATCAGCCCTGGCCGCATCGAGTGTCGGGTACTTCGTGCGGTAGATGCGCTCACGCTTGAGCAGGCCGAAGAAGCCTTCGCAAGCCGCGTTGTCACCGCAGTGGCCCACGGCGCTCATCGAACACATCAGTGCATTGGCCGTCAGATAATCCTGGTAGTCACCGCTGCGGAACTGGCTCCCGCGATCCGAATGCAGGATCACCTGGTGGCCGTCCTGGCGCTGCCACACGGCCATCTGAACGGCCCGGATCACCATCTCTCGATCTTGCCGATGATGCATCGACCAGCCGACGACCCGGTGGTCGAACAGGTCCAGCACGATGCACAGGTACAACTTGCCTTCGTCGGTCTTGATCTCGGTGATGTCGGTCACCCACTTGGTCTCCGGCTCCAGGGCCGTGAAGTCCCGTTCCAGCCAGTTGCGTACGCCCGGCGGAGGAAGCCCCGGCTGACCGCGTTGACCTCGGCGCTTCGGGCGCGGCCAGCCCTGCAGGCCGTCGGACGCCATCAGTCGGGCCACCCGGTTCAGGCTGGCCGACTCGCCTTCGGCGACCAGATCCTCATGCATCCGGCCGGCACCCAGTACGCCACGGCTGTCTTCATGAAGCTCACGCATGCGCCCGAGCAGACGATCGTTGTCAGCTTGGCGGGCACTGGGCAAGCGCTTGCTCCAGCCGTAGTAGCCGCTGGTCGACACCCGCAGACAGCGACACATCAGCCGAACCGGAAACTCATCGCGGCAACGTTCGATCACCTGATATCTCAGGATGATCCCTTGGCAAAGAACGTCGCCGCTTCTCGCAAAAAATCTCGTTCCTTCTTCACCCGGGCCAGTTCGCGCTTCAGATGCGCCAACTCCTCGTCCCGTGGTGTGCCGCTGCCACCGAAAGCCACTTTGCCCTGGCTCCCCGACTCCCGCTTCCAGCGGGTCAGCAGGCTGTCCCGTATGCCCAACTCCCGGGCCACCTGGGCGCAACTGACGCCCGGCTGGCTCGCCTGCTCAACCGCGCCGCGCTTGAACTCCGCACTGAACTTTCTTCGCTTCGACATGAACACTCCTCAGGGCCTCGATCGGCCTTCTCGTAAGTGTCCGTGAAATCAGGGGCGAACCCGAATGGCAGCACCGGGCCGTCTCCGACGGCCACGCCCTTGAGCCGAACGGGTATGCGGATCAAGGAAGCTTCATCTTGTAGAGGCTTCGCAAGCGCCATCACTCCACCGTCCCTGAGAGGCGGAGTGATGGTCTTTTTCTGCTGGCGCACCGCCATATCCACGCTGCATCATGGGCACTCGGGAACAGGGAACCCATGATG
>DATDDN010000087.1:0-17365 GCA_036523795.1 Gallionellaceae bacterium
GGCTATGAGCTGATGGGCGGGCGCCTGTTGCCCGGCAGCTCCGGCCCGGCTGCACAGTTCATGTACCAGGATGCGCGCGGCCAGCGCCTCACCCTGTATGTGCGCACGGATGCCGGCGCGAATGCGGAGACCGCATTCCGCTATGCGCACGAGAACAACCTGGGCGTGTTCTACTGGATGGACGGGTCGTTCGGTTACGCGCTGTCGGGTGAGCTGGGCAAGGCCGAATTGCTGCAGGTGGCGCAGCTGGTGTACCGCCAGCTCAACCCCTGAGGGGCTACGCGCCTTGCGGCGGCCGGCAGGATGATATGATGCCGGCCTTGTCCGTTTCCGCAAAAGAAATATGTTCCTGGTGTCTTTCCCTCCGTACGGAATCATTGCCCGCGCTGAACTGGCGGCGCGCATGCACGGTGAAGCCGCATGAGCCTGCTCAGGGCGCTGGCCACCATCAGCAGCCTGACGCTGGTGTCGCGCATCCTGGCCTTTATCCGCGACGTGCTGATCGCGCGCATCTTCGGCGCCGGCGCGGCGACCGACGCCTTCTTTGTGGCGTTCCGCCTGCCCAACCTGCTGCGCCGCCTGTTTGCCGAGGGCGCGTTCTCGCAGGCCTTCGTGCCGATCTTCGGCGAATACAGGAACCGCAAGGGGCATGACGAGACCAAGCTGCTGGTCGACCATGTGGTGACGCTGCTGGCGATCATCCTGTTTTTCGTCACGCTGATCGGCATCATCGCGGCACCCTTGCTGGTGTACCTCACCGCGCCGGGCTTCGTGCAGGATACGAACAAGTTCAACCTCACCGTCAGCCTGCTGCGCATCACCTCGCCCTACATCTTCTTCATCTCGCTGGTGGCCGTGGCTGCCGCCATCCTCAATACCTACAACAAGTTCTGGGTGCCGGCGTTCGCGCCCATCCTGCTCAACCTGTGCTTCATCAGCGCTGCGCTGTGGCTGGCGCCATACTGCAACCCGCCCATCCTGGCGCTGGGCTGGGCGGTGTTTGTGGCCGGCATCGTGCAGCTGGCGTTCCAGCTGCCGTTCCTGAAGAAGATCGGCATGCTGCCCAGCCTCAGGTTCAGCCTGAAGGACGCCGGCGTCTGGCGCGTGATCAAGCAGATGGGGCCGGCGGTGTTCGGCGTGTCGATCAGCCAGATCAGCCTGATCATCAACACCATCATTGCCACCCTGCTGGTGTCGGGCAGCGTGTCCTGGCTGTACTACGCCGACCGCCTGATGGAATTCCCTTCCGGCCTGCTGGGTGCGGCGCTCGGCACCATCTTGCTGCCGTCGCTGTCCAAACTGCACGCCGACAGCAACCCGACCGAATACTCGAAGCTGCTGGACTGGGGCCTGCGCCTCACCTTCATGCTGACGCTGCCCGCAGCACTCGCGCTGGGCATGATTGCGGTGCCGCTGCTGGCCACCTTCTTCCAGCATGGTGCGTTCACGGAAACTGACGTATTGGCCACGCGCGGCGCCCTCGTCGGCTACAGCGTAGGGCTGATCGGCATCCTGTCGGTGAAGGTGCTGGCGCCGGCGTTCTATGCGCGCCAGGACATCCGCACCCCGGTGAAGATCGGCATCATCACCCTGTTTGCCACCCAGGCGATGAACCTGCTGTTCGTGTTCTGGCTCAAGCACGCCGGGCTGGCGCTGGCCATCGGCCTCGGTTCCTGCCTCAATTCCGCCATCCTGTTCCACCTGCTGCGCAAGCGCGGCATCTACCAGCCGGAGCCGGGCTGGGGCAAGTTCCTCGCCAAGATCGCGGTGGCGCTGCTGGCGCTGGGGCTGACCCTGTGGTTCGGCATGGGCGAGCAGGTGCACTGGCTGCACACACAGGGCTGGCCGCGCATCCTGCACCTGAGCTGGCTGGTCGCCGCCGGCATCGTGGCCTACTTCGCCGTGCTGTATCTGCTCGGCTTCCGGCTCAGGGATTTCTCGCGCCGCGCAGCCTGAGTCTGGCGAGAAACCCGGGCACGGCAAGGGTGGCGGCAAAAGCCCGCCCGGTTTAAACTCTCGCACCTTTTTTTACGGCAAGCATCATGAAAAACCAACATCCCTACATTTACGACGTCGAAGAAATCGATTTCGACAAGCTGGTGGTCGAGCGTTCGCACCAGACTCCCATCCTGATGGACATCAGCGCCGAGTGGTGCGGTCCGTGCAAGGTGCTGGGTCCGCTGCTGCACCGCGTGGCCGAGTCCTATGACGGCAAATTCCTGCTCGCCCTGGTGGATGCCGACGAGAACATGAAGATCGCCGGTCGCCACAAGGTGCGCGGCTTCCCCACCGTGGTGGCCTACAGCCACGGCGTCGAGATCGACCGCTTCCACAGCGCGCAGACCGAGGGCTTCCTGCGCCGTTTCATCGACAGCGTCATCGAGCGCCACGCCGCCGGCCCGCAGCAACCTGCCGCCGCGCAATCGTAAGCCTGGCGTAAGCTACAAGTGGCCCGCGGCACGGGCCGCTGCACGAACAGGGTGTTGAAAAACGTAGCGAGGATGGCCAGCTGCAAGGCGCACGGAGCGGAGCGACCGAGACATATCTAGTAGATAGGCGAGGGAGCGAGCACCGCGCAACGCCGCATATGACCACCGCAGTAGTTTTTCAACACCCTGCTAGAATCCATAACCGGGTGCGCATTTTGCGCAACCTTGCTGACGCGAAGCTGACATGCGCATACTGATCGTTGAAGATGACAAAGTCCTGGGCAAGTCCATGGCCCAATCCCTGGTCCTGGGCGGCTATGCGGCCGACCTGGTCGGCACCCTCACGGCCGCGCTGCACGCCCTGTCGGTCGAGCATTTCGACGCCATCGTTCTCGACCTTGGCCTGCCCGACGGCGATGGTTACACGCTGGTGCGCAGCCTGCGCCAGCGCGGAATGGCGGTGCCGGTGCTGATCCTCACCGCGCGCGATGCGGTGGAAGACCGCGTGCAGGGCCTGGACCTCGGCGCCGACGACTATGTGGTGAAACCGCTCGCGCTGGCCGAGCTGCAGGCGCGCCTGCGCGCGCTGATCCGCCGCAGCTCGGGCGCCAGCGCAGCACGCCTCGCGCTGGGCAAACTGGAACTGGACACCGCCGGCAAGCGCGCCTACGCGGACGGCCAGCCGCTCGAACTGTCGGCACGCGAATGGAGCGTGCTGGAATATCTCGCTGCGCACGCACAGCGCATCGTGTCCAAGGAACAACTGATCCAGGCCATCACCGCGTGGGACCAGGAGCTGAGCGCCAACGCCATCGAGGCCTACGTGCACCGCCTGCGCGGCAAAATCGAGGGCACCGGCGTGGTGATCCGCACCGTGCGCGGCCTTGGTTACATGCTGGAGGAAGACGAACATGCACGCTGACAGCCTGCGCCGGCAGCTGCTGCGCCGCCTGCTGTGGCCGCTGGCGATCATGCTGCTGGCGGGCGCGGTGTTTGCCTATTTCTTCGCCCGCCATACCGCGATCAACGCCTATGACCTCGGCCTGCTCGACGATGCGCTGGACATTTCCAAGCAGATCGAGCTGCACCAGGGCCAGCTGACCCTCAACCTGCCGCCGGCCGCCACCGAGATGCTGCGCGTCAACAACCAGGACCGCGTCAGCTACGCCGCACGCGACAGCGCCGGCACGCTGATCGCCGGCAATCCCAACCTACACCTGGCAGGCGATCTGGACGCGGGCGAGAACTACATGTTCCAGGACATTACCCTGAATGGGCAGGAGGAACGCGCCATGCTGCTGCGCAACGAGATCGGCGGCCACCCTTACCAGATCGTAGTGGCGCAGACGGTGCGCGGACGCAACCACCTCACCGGCGTGCTGTTCGCCAGCATCCTGATTCCCGAGGTGCTGCTGGCGGCCGTATCCATCGCGGTGATCCTGCTCGGCGTGCGCCGCGGCCTGTTGCCGGTGGAACAGCTGCGCGACGAGATCGCCAGCCGCTCCTCCAGCGACCTGCGCCCGGTCGAGGAAAGCGCCTCCCCCGCCGAACTGGCGCCCATCGTCCACGGCATCAACGAGCTGCTGGCCAACCTCACCACCGCGTTTGCCGGGCATCGCCGCTTCATCGCGGACGCGGCCCACCAGCTGCGCACCCCGCTGGCCGCGCTGAGCAGCCAGCTCGAGGTGGCGCTGCAATCGCCGCCGCCGGACAACCGCGCACTGCTGCTGCAGCTGCTGGACACCACCCAGCGTACCACCCACCTGGCCAACCAGCTGCTGTCGCTGGCGCGGCTGGAACACACCGAACAGGCCATGTATGAAGTGACCAGCGTGAATCTGCAGGATGTGGTGTTTGCCACCGCCGCCGATTTCGTCACCCAGGGCGCGCGCAAGCAGGTGGAGCTGTCCTTCGACCTCAAGCCCGCACGCATCAGCGGCAGCCCGCTGATGCTGCGCGAGCTGCTTTCCAACCTGCTCGACAATGCCGTGCGCTACACCGCGCCGGGCGGCCAGGTGCATGTCAGCCTGCTGTCAGCTGAAACGGGCATCATGCTCACCGTGGCAGACAACGGACCGGGCGTGCCCGCGGCGGAGCTGGACAGGCTGGGCACCCCCTTCCATCGGCTTTCCGCCGACCACCCCGAGGGCTGCGGCCTGGGCCTGGCCATCGTGCGCGAGATCGCCCGCCTGCACGGTGCCGCCATCCGCTTTGCGCAGGGCGCGGATGGGCGCGGCCTGCAGGTACGCATCCAGTTCCCGCCACAAACCCGTTGAGCGGTGCATCGCACCTCCCTGTAATCCGCAGCCTTGCCTGCTCCGCCGCGGCGGACTGCACTGCCAGTCCGCCAGACTGACCTGAATCATGATTAGCAACCTGCCGCTGAATTCGCTCCTGCTGCTGCCCGCCCTGCTGCTGGGCACCGCACACGCACAAGACCTGACACCTGCAGCCGAGCCGGAAGACTGGAACGCAAAATTCCAGAGCACTTACGTGTGGCAGCACAAGCCCGCCTTTGATGCGCCCTACACCGGCCCGCTCAGCCTGTCGCCGAAGCAGGAGGACAGCTACACCTGGACCGCCACCATGGCGCTGGGCCGTCGCCTGTGGCAGGGTGGCGAACTGTATGTCGATCCGGAAGTGGCGCAGGGCGTGCCGATGTCCGGACTCACCGGGCTGGGCGGCTTCTACAATGGCGAACTCACCCGGGCCAGCGGCAACGATCCGATTTTTTATTTCGTGCGCATGTTCGTGCGCCAGACCTGGAACCTGGGCGGGGGCGAACAGAACGCGGACTCCGCGATGAACCAGCTGGGCGGCAGCGTGGACAGGAACCGCATCGTGCTCACCGCCGGTTTCCTGCCGCCACTCGATATCTTCGACAGCAACCAGTACGCGCACGACCCGCGCACTCAGTTCATGAACTGGTGCAACATGACTCACTGCGCGTTTGATTACGCCGCCGATGCGCGCGGCAACAGCTGGGGCGTGGCGCTGGAGTATTACCGCGACGATTGGGCCTTCCGTGCCGGCCAGTTCGCCCAGCCCATCATCGCCAACCAGCTGCCGCTGGACGGCGCCTTCTTCAAGCACTACGGCCAGAACTTCGAGGTCGAGCACGCACACGAGCTCGGCGGCCAGCCTGGCAAGCTGCGCCTGCTCGCCTTCCGCAACACCGCGCGCATGGGCGGCTATGCCGATGCGCTGGACTACGCCGCCGCGCACGGCGGCGTACCCGACACGCAGAACGTGCTGCAGGAGCGCACCAAATACGGCGCCGGTCTCAATCTGGAACAGGCACTATCGGGCAATGTCGGCGTCTTTGCGCGCGCCCTGTGGCAGGACGGCGGCTCCGACACCTACGCCTTCACCGAAGTGCACCGCTCACTGGCAGCAGGCGCCTCCATCAATGGCGCAGCATGGGGACGCGAACGCGACACCATTGGCCTCGCCGTGATGCGCAATGAAATTTCCGACGCCTACCAGCGCTACCTCGAAGCCGGCGGGGTCGGCTTCTTCATCGGCGACGGCCAGCTCAACTACCGTCCCGAGCTGATCACCGAGACCTACTACAGCCTCAACCTCGCGCGCAAACTATGGCTGACCGGCGACTGGCAATACGTGCGCAACCCGGCCTACAACGCGGATCGCGGGCCGGTGTACATTTTCGGGGTGCGGCTGCACTGGGAAAGTTAAGGAGCCTGACTAGTCCCGCCTGCGCGGCACGACACATCAGGCTTGTCTTGATTGCTCGTAGGCTACGAGGACAATACTGACCGGGCCGTGGCATGATCGACGCTTAAGACCACAGATCGAACAGCCTTGCCAATATCCAGAAAACGGGAAGCAGCACGAAATACATGCTGCGCCGAGTCTTGTCGTCAATATTCCTGCTCTTGCGCACACTGAGTAATGCCCACACCAGCACACCAATGAGCGGCACACCGCAGAGCGTCACGATCATCTTGCTGTCGGAGAAATACACCGCTGCGAGCAGGCAAATGACGGCGATGGACGGGAGGTTATGGAATCTTGCAGTCAGGGACTGCCCGCCCAGCTCATCGAACGGTCTGATGCGCAGCAGCAACTGCTCCAGTTCGTCACGATTGTTGATGCGCGCATCGATGGCGATGACCTCGCGCTCGTTCCTGCCCTTGATCGCATAGCTGCCGTTCCCGCCTTTGGCGATTTGGCTGACATCTTCATTCGCAATGTAGATTGTGGGCGTATCGAGCTGAACCCGCGTGATGCCGCCATCATCAATGGTGAGGCGGTAGGATTCATATAGGACGCGCTGCCGATCGATGCCGCGGACCAACCCCCTCCACAACGAAAACAGTCCAAGCAGCATGACCAGCGGCACGATGATCGGCACCATATTGATCTGGCCGGGTTGCGCAGGCGCGCCCAGCAGACCCAGGTAGAGCCCCACGGCAGTCGCAGCTAGGGCGATCGGCGCCGATCTCCTCAGGACGATCTTTCTGAGATCTGCAAAACGCTCCGCATCGTAGGCAAAGGTACGCACGTTCCTGGCTCTCCCTCAATATGCGATTCAACAAGGAAACTGTGTATTTGATTCTGCTTCCAGAACTATTGTGCTTGCGCAGCCATCGCTCTACAAGGGGTGAGCTTATGCTGCCTGGAGACGCAGGGAGGCTATATCTCGACCTGCGTGCCCAGCTCGATGACCCGGTTGGTCGGCAGCTTGAAGAACGACATGGCGCTGGCCGAGCTGCGGAACATGCTGATGAACAGTTTCTCGCGCCACAGCGCCATGCCCGGCCTGGCCGAGGCCACCAGGGTTTCCCGGCCGAGGAAGAAAGTCGTCATCATCATGTTGAATTTGAGGTTCTCGTCCGTGCAGCGTCCCAGCTCGCGCGGAATGTTGATGTCATCCTTGAAGCCGTAATTCAGCATGACGCGGAAGAAATTGTTTTCGAGATCTTCGATCCGGGTACGATCTGCGCGCGGGACATGCGGCACGCCCTGCACGGAGATGGACAGCAGGATCACGCGTTCATGCAGCACCTTGTTGTGCAATACGTTGTGCAGCAGTGCCGAGGGAACGGCATAGGGATTGGTGGTAAGGAATACTGCAGTGCCGGTGACGCGCGCAGGCCCCTGGATTTTTATCCCCTCGAAAAAATCCTCCAGGGCAATGGCGAGATCCTTCTGTTTGGCGGCAAGCAAGGCACGGCCCCTCTTCCAGGTGCTCATCAGCAGGAAGATGAGCGCGCCCATGGCCAGCGGGAACCAGCCTCCATCCAGAAACTTGACGGCATTGGCCCCCAGGAAGGCTAGGTCCACCACCATGAACAATGCAATCACCACCGCGCTGCTGAGCCACCCCCAGTGCCACACATGCCGCACCACGACAAAGGCAAGGATGGTCGTGATCAACATGGTACCGGTCACGGCAATCCCGTAAGCCGCCGCCAGATTGGTCGATGTCTTGAAACCGATCACTAGGGCAACCACGGAGATGAGCAGCATCCAGTTGATGCCCGGCACGTAGATCTGGCCGATCTCCTCTTCCGAAGTCTGCTGGATCTCGAAGCGCGGCAGATAACCGAGCTGAATGGCCTGGCGGGTGATGGAGAAGGCGCCGGAAATCACGGCCTGTGAGGCGATCACCGTGGCCACGGTGGAAAGCGCCACCATGGGCAACACGCCCCATTCCGGCACCAGCAGATAGAACGGGTTCTGGATGGCCTCGGGAGAGTCCAGTATCAGCGCGCCCTGGCCGAAGTAATTCAGCACCAGCGCCGGCAGCACCAGAAAGAACCACGCCAGCTGCACCGGGCTGCGGCCGAAGTGGCCCATGTCGGCATACAGCGCTTCGGCGCCGGTCAGCGCCAGCACGACAGCCCCCAGCGCAAGGAAGGCATGGAATTGGTACTCCTGGAAGAAATGCAGCCCATAGTACGGATTCAGTGCTTGCAGCACCTGCGGCTCCTTGGCAATGTTGATGATGCCAAGTACGCCTAGGGTAAGGAACCACAGCAGCATCACCGGCCCGAACAGCCTGCCTATGCTGCCGGTGCCACGACTCTGAAAATAGAACAGGACAGCCAGCACGGCCAGCGTGATGGGGATGATGTAAGGCCTGAACAATGGCGTAGCCACATCCAGCCCCTCGACCGCGCTCAGCACGGAGATCGCCGGGGTAATCACGCCATCGCCATAGAACAGGGCGGCACCGGCGAGCCCCAGAAGCATCATCAGCCACTTCTGCTTCTCGCTGATGCGCAGGGTGCGCATGGCCAGCGCCATCAGCGCCATGATGCCGCCCTCGCCGTTGTTGTCGGCGCGCATGATGAACACCACATACTTGAGCGACACCACGAACATCAGCGACCAGAAGATCAGCGAGAGGATGCCAAGCACGTTGTCATGATTGAGCAGCACCGGGTGGGTGCCGGCAAATACTTCCTTCATGGTGTAGAGCGGGCTGGTTCCGATATCGCCGTAGACCACACCCAGTGCGCCAAGGGTCAGGGGAAGAAGTTTTTGCTGAGTCATGGCCTGCATGGTCGATCATGGTTCCTTGCATGAATTTGCGAATCGGTGCTGCCACTCCTGCGCTACCGGCCGCTAGCGCACAAAGCCCGGATACAGTCAGCGCGACGCCGTCTTCGCTGCCACCGGCTGCGAGGCGGCGATCCTGTCATCCACCACCTGCGCCGCGAGCTTGAGCACCGGGCGCTTTTCCAGTTGTTTGTCGAGCAGGCCATCCAGCGTGCCCAGGGTCACCGCGCTGTAGTCCGCACCCGGTATACCCGTCTTGTCCATCTTGAGGGGAATGACGCCTGCCTCCAGCAACTTGCCGCCAGGGGTGAAGCGCACTTCGGCCACGATGGAGCTGCCCAGCTTTCCGCGCGTGGACAGGGAACGGTAGCCGACGAAATTTCCCAGCGAGAAGAAGATCGGCTTGTCCTTGTAGATTTCGTAGGGGCGAACCACATGCGGGCCATGGCCAAACACGGCGCTCGCCCCGCAGTCGATGGCGAACTGCGCAAATTTGCGAATATTGCCGCGATACTCGTTCATGAAATACTCGTCGCCTGCCGGCGTGCCTGCGGCCGACTCCCCTTCCCTGCCGGCATGCACGGTGACCACCACCAGGTCGGACACGCGCCTGGCATGCTCGATGTCGCTCCTGATCCGGTCTTCCTTGTCCAGGCGGGTGAAGCTGCTGAGGTAGCTGTAGTTCAGGAAAGCGATCTTGGTATTGCGCACCGTGACCAGCGCCATCTCCGCCCCCGGCACACCCACCGGCTGGATGCCCTCGGCCAGAAGCGCACGCTTGGTGGCATCCAGCCCGGCCGCGCCGAAATCCATGGAATGGTTGTTGGCCAGCGACAGCACGTCAAAGCCCATTTCGCGCAGCGTGGCGGCGTAACTCTCCGGCATCCTGAAGGTGAACAGCCCGGCGCGGCTCACATCCTTGCGCGACTTGCCGTGGTCGTACAGCACCCCTTCCAGGTTGCCCACGACGACATCGGCATCGTTCAGCGTGTGATGCAGGGCGGCAATGCGCTTCTTGTCGCCATCGCCGGGCAGGCGGTATCTGGGGTAATTGCTACCGAGCACGACATCGCCCACCGCGCGGATCACGATGGGCGGCGGCTCGGCCACCGGAGCTGGCGGCGGTCGGTGGCTGATCAGGCGGATTTCGGTATTGCCGGGTGGCGCCGGCTCAGGCAGGGGCAGCCCCTGGAAATGGATCGCTGCCGCCGCCGAGAGGCCGCTTGCGGCGAACACCATCCAGAACAGCCAGCGAAGGGGATGCAGCCGCGTGCGCCTGGTCGGTGCACGCGGTGGCATTTGTTCGACAAGCATCTGCATGGCGTGCCGCGGCGCCTCAGCGAATCAGACTCAGTCCAGCGACTTGCCGCACTGCTTGCAGAACTTGGCGCTGGAATCGTTGCTGGCGTTGCAGCCGGCACAGGTCTTGGTGGGACCGGCGCCGAAGCGGTTGGCGGCGGAGGTAAAGGCTTCAGTGAGCGGCGCCGACTGGCCCAGCACCGCCATCACCACCCAGGCCGCGCAGGCGAGGATGGCAGCGATGAACACCAGGTTGTAGATGTTGGTCAGGGAGACATCCAGCAGCGGCTTGAGGATCAGCAGGGCCACGGAGTAGACGGAAGACACCACGATCAGGGTGACCACCGGCAGGATCAGGTGCTGCAGGAAGGTCCACTTGCCGCCGTGCTGCTGCACCGCCATGGTGGCACGCTGGCCCAGCATCCACAGGGCAGCCAGCGCGGTGCTGTAGCCGAGGAAACGCACCAGGTGTGCGGCGGTGATCTTGCCGCTGATCACGTAGGTCTTGGCAAACAGCTCCATGCCGCCAATGGCGGAACCGAGGATCAGCGCCACCACGATCACCGAGACATAGCGTCCGGCCCAGCTCCAGTTTTCACTCTTTTGTGCTTCTGCGTTCATGTTCATTCCTTTCAGGATTCAAATTTACAGACCGAGGGCTTTCTTGATGATGGCCAGCATGTCGGGCGCGTAGTTCAGCTTGAGCGCGGCGGCATGGCCATTTTCCGACATCTTGTGCCAGGTCTTGCGCACGATGTCGAGCAGTTTTTCTTCTTCGTAATGGCTGTACTTGGCCACGAAATCGGCCAGGTAATACTGCAGGAACACCAGGTCCACCACGTCTTCCAGCAGCTGTGTGTCCGGGTTGACCTTGAGGCGCTCCTTGCGCAGCAGCGCCTGCACCCTGGCGATTATGGCGTCGTCGTAGCCCGCCTCTTTCATGATGGCGCCGGCGGTCTCGCCGTGGAATTTGTACAGGTAGGTGCGCCAGCGCTTGTAGCCTTCACCGTCCATGGGGTAATCCTTGCGCGGCACCTTCCAGCGACAGATGTGCTGGCAGCGCACGGCCAGCTGCACCGCTTCTGCTGCGTCCGGCGCAAACTGCGCCAGCATCGCGCTCATGCGCTGGGCGTAGAGCAGCTCCTTGGGATGTGACTTGCCCTCGGACACTTCCTGGTGCGGGTCGGCCGCATTGGCGGCATCGAAGCCGGCGATGGCTTTGTCGAAACGTTGTTGGTCGGCAATCATGTGGCCTCCTTACTTCAGGTTGAGCACGTCCTGCATGTCGTACATGCCGGCCGGACTGGCCTTGAGGAAGCGCGCAGCGCGCAGCGAACCCAGGGCAAAGGTGGCGCGGCTGCTGGCCTTGTGGGTGATCTCGATGCGCTCGCCGATGCCGGCGAACAGCACGGTGTGATCGCCCACGATGTCGCCGCCGCGCACGGTGGCAAAGCCGATGGTGGAAGGATCGCGCTCGCCGGTGACGCCCTCGCGGCCATACACGGCGCACTGCGACAGGTCACGTCCCAGCGTCTTGGCGATCACCTCGCCCATGCCCAGCGCGGTGCCGGAGGGCGCGTCCACCTTGTGACGGTGGTGTGCCTCGATGATCTCGATGTCATAGCCGTGCGACAGCACTTTCGACGCCATCTCCAGCAGCTTGAAGGTGAGGTTGACGCCCACGCTCATGTTGGGGGCGAACACCACGCCGATCTTCTGCGCGGCCGCGCCCAGGATGGCCTTCTGCTGCGCGCTGAATCCGGTGGTGCCGACCACGATGTTGACGCCCAGCTGCTGGCACAGCTCCAGGTGGTGCAGCGTGCCCTCAGGACGGGTGAAGTCGATCAGCACGTCGGCGCCTTTCAAGGCGGCTGCCACGTCGGTAGTGATCTTCACGCCAGTGGCCTTGCCCAGCACCTCGCCGGCATCGCGGCCCAATGCCGGGCTGCCCGGCTGGTCTAGCGCGCCGTGCAGGGCCAGGTCATCCGACTGCAACACACCTTCCAGCAGCGCCTTGCCCATGCGGCCGCTGCAGCCGGCAATCACGATCTTGATTTTGCTCATAGTCATTCCATCCATTGATTATTTTGCGGTGGCTGCCGGTGCGGATGCAGCTACCGGTGCGGACGCAGCCAGCGGTGCCGAGACGGCTACGGGGGCTGAAGCGGCTACCGGGGCTGAAGCCGGGGCAACGGCTGACGCAGGCAGAGTCACCAGCTCGGCCGCCGCGGCTGCATCACCCTGCTCGATGCGCGACAGGAAGCCATCCTTAAAGTACACGGTGAGCCGGCTCTGCTCCGCCAGCTTGCCCTTCACTTCCAGGCGATAAATGTAGTCCCAGCGATTGGCGTGGTACACGTCGGACACCAGCGGTGAACCCAGCACGCTGCTGACCTGCTCGCGCGACATGCCGACGCGCAGCTTCTCCTTCATCTCGGGCGTGACATAGTTGCCCTGGCGGATTTCCATCTTGTAGGGCGCAAACGTCCTCAGCCAGTCGATGACGCTGCATGAGGCGAGCATGAGGGAAACCGCTACAAGGAGGAGTCTGGTACGCATTGGATCGTCAACTTTCACTGGAAACAGCCGCGCATGATACCTCACAACGGGGGGAGGATTAAACCCGGCTTGTGTCCGCAGATTACGCAGATTCCGGGCATGTGAGGGGCCAGATCAGGCTTGTGTGCGCCGTGAATGCTTCACCCCCGTACAAACACGAAGCATCCTGGTGGGGCAGACCGGTGTCCGATACGCCTTAAATCTGCGCCAATCTGCGAAATCTGCCGATGAATGCTTTTACAGCGCCACGCCCAGCATCTCGGCGGCGTGCTTGCGCGTGGTGTCGGTGATCTTGACGCCACCCAGCATGCGGGCGATTTCGTCGATGCGCTCGGACGGATGCAGCACGCGGATCTGGCTGCGGGTGACGCCGTCCGAGGCGGCCTTGCTCACCTGCCATTGCGCATCGGCCAGCGCGGCCACCTGCGGCAGGTGGGTGACGCACATCACCTGGTGGCGCTTGCCCAGCTGCTTGAGCAGGCCGCCGACGATCTCGGCCACGCGCCCGCCGATGCCGCTGTCCACCTCGTCGAAGATCAGCGTGGGCACGGTGGCCGCCTGGCTGGCCGCCACCTGGATGGCCAGGCTGATGCGCGACAGCTCGCCGCCGGAGGCCACCTTGGCCAGGCTGCGCATGGGCACGCCGGGGTTGGCGGCCACCTGGAATTCCACATTCTCGAGGCCGTGCGCATTGCCCTCGCTGAGCGGGAACAGCGCCACGACAAAACTGCCGCCCTGCATGGCGAGCGACTGCATGGCGAGCGTGATTTCCTGCGACAGCTGCGAGGCAGCCTGCTTGCGCGCGGCGCTGAGTTTTTTCGCCTGCGCCAGGTATTGTTGCTGCGCTGCAGCATCCTGCTGCTGCAGCGCTTCCATGTCGGCGTCGCCGCCCAGCTCTTCCAGCCGCGCCACGATACCCTGCAGCGCTTGCGGCAGCTGCTCGGGCTGCACACGATACTTGCGCGCGGCCTCCACCACGTCGGCCATGCGCTGCTCCTGCTCGCGCAGCTGCTGCGGGTCCGCATCCAGGTCCTGCTGGTAATGGCGCAGGGCGTATACCGATTCCTGCAGCTCGGTCTGCGCGCTTTCCAGCATGGTCAGCGTTTCCTGCAGCTTGGCGTCAAACTCCACCCCGCTGCGCACGCGGCTGATCAGCGCATTCAACTGCGCCAGGCAGGAGAAATCGGCTTCGCTCAGCACCTCCACGCCGAACTGCGCGGTTTCCAGCAGGCTGGCCGCATGCGACAGGCGCGCGTGTTCGGCCTGCAGCTCCTCCCATTCGGCCACCGTGAACTTGAGTCCCTCCAGTTCGCGCCGCTGGAACTGCAGCAGGTCGCGCTCGGCCAGCACCGCAGCGGCATTCTGCTCCAGCTGCAGGCGGCGTTTATGGATGGCCTGCCACTCGCGATACAGCAGTGCCACCGCCTCGGCGTCGCGCGCCAGGTTGGCATGGGTATCGAGGATGTAGCGCTGCGCATCGGGGCGTAGCAGCGACTGGTGCGCGTGCTGGCCGTGAATGTCGAGCAACAGCTCGCCGACGGCGCGCATTTGCTGTTGCGTGGCACTGCCGCCGTTGATGAAGCCGCGCGAGCGGCCGCCGGCATCCAGCACGCGGCGCATCAGGCACACGCCGGGGTCGCCTTCCAGCCCCTGTTCGTGCAGCCAGGCCTGCACTTGCGGCAGTTTCGTGATGTCGAATTCGGCGCTGATCTCGGCGCGCTCGCAGCCGGCGCGCACCATGCTGGCCTCGCCACGCTCGCCCAGCGCCAGCGACAGCGCGTCGATCAGGATGGATTTGCCGGCACCGGTCTCGCCGGTGAGCGCGGTGAAGCCGGCAGCGAAGTCGAGTTCAAGCGAGTCGACGATGACAAAGTCACGGATGCTGAGAAATTTGAGCATGTGCGTTACAGGGATTTATTCCACAGCAGCTTTTCGCGCAGCGTGTGGTAGTAGCTGTGACCGGCCGGATGCAGCAGGCGCACCGGCTCGGGATAACGTGCAACCATCAGGGTGTCGCCCAGGTGCAGGTCGAAATGGGTGTGGCTGTCGTAGCGCACGCGCACGTCTTCGGTGCGATGCATCAGGATCTCGATCCTCGATTCGCCGCTGACCACGATGGGGCGATTGCTCAGGGTGTGCGGCGACACCGGCACCAGGGTGATCACGTTGAGCGCGGGATGCACGATGGGGCCGCCGGCAGACAGGGCGTACGCGGTAGAGCCGGTGGGGGTAGACACGATCAGGCCATCGGCACGCTGCGTGTACACATACTCGCCATCGATGCGCACCTCGAATTCGATCATGCTGCTGATATTGCTGCGGTGCACCACGACCTCGTTGAACGCCTGCGAGCAAAAAATCTTCTCGCCCTTGCGCATCACCCCGGCGCTGAGCAGCATGCGCTGCTCGGTCACCAGCTGGCCCTGCAGCATTTCGGTCAGGCTGCGCTGCATGCTGTCCAGCGACAGATCAGTGAGAAAACCCAGCCGCCCCTGGTTCACCCCCACCAGCGGAATGCCGAACGGTGCCAGGGTGCGCGCGATGTTGAGCATGGTGCCGTCACCGCCCATCACCACCGCCAGATCCACCTGCCCCTTCATCTCTTCCAGCGCCAGCGCACGGTACGGATTCTGCTCCAGATGCCCGGCAGTGAGGCTGTCCACCACCACCGTCACCCCCTGCTTGCTGAGAAATTCCGCCAGGCGCAGCAACGAGCCGGCGATTTCCGGCGTCTTGTATTTGCCGATCAGGGCAATGGTCTTGAAGGAGAAATTCATGGCCGCGATTAAACCATATCGGGGAGGTGAAGACAAAGCAGGCAGGATCACCTTGTCATGCCACGGACAAGAAATATTCGCCCGGCAGGAGGATCAGTTACATTACTCATAAACTCTGAAACCTTGTACCACTGAGAACGGGGAGATATCGTGAGTAATCTCGTAGAAAAACTATGGCCACATACAAAAGTATGTACGTTTATTGCGATTGCGTTAGTCGCTGGGGCTCTTTATTGGGGCCTGAATCTTTATACGTTTGGAATTTACGTTCTTGTCGGTTGGCTACTTTTGCCATTGGTTTCCTATTGGGTAATGGGCAATCACAATTGGCCTGGTTCCTTCATGTTCAAAATGTATCCGATGTTCATAAGAAAACTTACCACGTTCGGATGGCTCCTGTTGTGCCTAGCATTAAGTTATGTGTGGGTGGCTGCTTTTATTCAGTTTGGATTTAGAAAATAAGCGGTGCCCGGAACACACTTGAGTTCCGGGCACAGATGCAGGATGGCGCACCAATTTTTCGCGCAATTGGCCTGCCGCCCGTCATGCAGTACCATTGCCGAAACGACATCGCCGACATCCCAGGTCCACCCCATGAAAGCACCCCGGCTCGCCCTGTTGCAGAACATGTTCAACGAATTGCCGCACGAGGAGTGGCTGTGGCTGCTCTCCCCGCGCAAGCACATGATGCTGCTCTCTACCCGGCGCGCGGCGATGATCATTTCGCGGGTGCGGCTGATCGCGCTGCTGTTCGCTGTGCTGACCACGCTATTCATCATTCCTGATCTGCTGATGCTGCCCTGGCCGATCTCGGGCGAGCTGGCTATAGGCCGCATTGCGGCGAGCCTGGCCTTCTTCGGGCTGATGCTGTCGTTTCGCAATTCCAACCGCATGCGCGACGCCTATATGGCGCTGGCCGTGATGTTTGCGATTCCCACGCTGTTCTTCATGTTCTCCTACGCGCTGCTGGCGCAGGTGCAGCTGGCCGGGCCCGCCGCGGCCATCACCGCCATCTATGCGTTCCTGCCGCTGATCATGGTGGCGGGCCTGAGCATGTTTCCACTGACCGCCATGGAGGGCGCGATCTACGCGGCGCCGGTGCTGCTGGCAGAGGTGGCCTCCAGCGTGCTGCACATGGAGCACCTCAACCTCAGCCCGCTGATCAGCACCTCCTGGCTGGTGATCATCATCGCCATGGTGGCCACCCTGTCCGGCATGAGCCAGCTGGGCTTCATGATCGCGCTGGTGCACACCGCGATGCGCGACTCGCTGACGCGCTGCTTTTCGCGGCTGAGCGGGACGGAGCTGCTGGAAATCCAGTTCATCATCGCGCGGCGCAGCGATTCGCCGCTGTCTCTGGCATTCATCGACCTGGACAACTTCAAGAGCATCAATGACCGATATGGCCACGAGGCGGGCGACCAGGTGCTGCAGAATGCGGCGGAGCACATCCGTGCCCTGCTGCGCACCGGCGACATGCTGGTGCGCTGGGGCGGCGAGGAATTCGTGCTGATCATGCCCAACACCTATTGCCGGGAAGCGGTGGCCGCCCTCGAACGGCTGCGCCAGGCCGGCCTCGGCATGCGGCCCGATGGCACGCCGATGACGGCCAGCGTCGGCATTGCCGAGCGCACCGCGGACCGCGCCGGGGACTGCAAGTCGCTGGTCGAGCTGGCCGACCAGCGCATGTATCGCGACAAGCAGGCCGGCAAGGACCAGGTGGTGCATGACTGCCGCCGAAGACGGGCAGGCGCCCGATCCCGGTTTGCAGGG
>DATDDN010000088.1:0-8404 GCA_036523795.1 Gallionellaceae bacterium
CAGGGCGAAACCACAAAGGCCACAATCAGGGAGAACACCATGGCGGCGGAAGCGCCTACGGGAATGGGTCGCATGTAAGGTCCCATCAGCCCGCGAACGAACGCCATGGGTAGAATGGCCGCGATCACGGCGAAGGTGGCCAGGATCGTGGGGTTTCCGACCTCATCCACCGCTTCGACGGCAACATCGGCAAGCCGACGGCCGCGATTGCCCGGAAGACGGAAGTGGCGCACGATATTCTCGACCACGACAATCGCGTCATCCACCAGGATGCCGATGGAGAAGATCAGCGCAAACAGCGACACCCGGTTAAGCGTGAATCCCCACGCCCACGAGGCAAACAGCGTCACCAGCAGGGTCAGGATCACCGCCACGCCGACGATGAAGGCCTCGCGCCGGCCCAGCGCAATCCACACCAGCGCGATCACCGCGGAGGTGGCGAAGATCAGTTTCTGGATCAGCTTCTTGGCCTTGTCGTTGGCGGTCTCGCCGTAGTTGCGCGTGGTGGTGACGTGTACATCGGAAGGAATCACGCTGCCCTTCAGCTCGTTCACCCTGCTCAGCAACTGGTTGGCGATATTCACCGCATTCTCGCCCGGCTTCTTGCTCACCGCCACGGTCACCGCGGTGAATTCGCCTTTGGCGCTGATGCCCTTGTCGCCTGCGGCCGGGCCCGCCCCCATCCACACATAGCTGGATGGCTGGTCGGCGCCGTCCTTGATGTCAGCGATGTCGTGCAGGTACACCGGCTTGCCGGCGGATACGCCCACCACCAGACGACTGACCTCGTTGGCATCGGTGAGGTAATTGCCGGTCTGCACCAGCACTTCCTGGTTGGATTGCGTCAGGGTGCCGGCATTGCGCGACACGTTGGCCGACTGCAGCGCGGTGCGCACATCCTGCACCGACAGCTGATAGGCATTCAGCGCCTCCGGGTTGAGGGCAACGCGCACCACGTGCGGCGTGCCGCCCAGCGTATTCACTTCACGCGTGCCCGGCACGCGCTTCAGGTCCGCCTCGATGGCGTGCGCCACCTGGGTCAGTTCCACGCCACTGCTCACGCCCTGCTCACGCCACAGGGTAAAGGCGACCACCGGCACGTCGTCGATGCCCTTAGCCTTGATCAGCGGCTGCAGCACACCCAACGTAGGCGGCAACCAGTCGGCGTGCGAGTTGATCACGTCATACAGCTTGACCATCGAAGGCACATGCAGCTCGCCCACCTTGAACTGCACGGTAAGGATGGCCATGCCCGGCTGCGACACGGAATAGACGTGTTCCACGCCGGAGATCTGCGACAGCACCTGCTCGGCAGGCGTCGCCACGGTGCGCGCCACGTCCTGGCTGGAGGCGCCGGGATAGGCGATCAGCACGTTGGCCATGGTGACGTTGATCTGCGGCTCTTCCTCGCGCGGGGTAACCAGCACGGAGAAAATGCCGAGCAGCACGGCGATCAACGCCAGCAGCGGCGTCATTTGTGAGTGCAAGAAATATCTGGCAATGCGTCCGGAGATTCCCATGATTCGACTTTTCGTATGGAGTTGTTGAACGGATCAGACGGGGTGCGGGCGGAACCTTTCCGCCCGCCTCGCCTTATTTGGCAGGTGTCAGCGACATGCCCGCCTTGACCGGATCCAGTGCCACGCGCTCACCGGCATTGATGCCGCCGAGCACCTCGATCTCGCTCTCGCCCACCGGCTCGCCCAGGCGCACCTGGCGCAAGCGGGCTGTGCCCTTGTCGTCCACGATGTACACCGCCACGACCTCGCTGCGCCGTACAACGGCGCTGGCCGGCACCAGCAGCTTGCTGGCCTTGCCCACCACAAAGTGGGCACGCACGAACATGCCGGGGTACACGCCCTTCTCATTGGGCGGCAGATTGACGCGAACCTGCGTGCTGTGGGTGCGTGCATCCGCTGCGGGCTGAACGGTTACGCTGGCAGCGGGCAGCCAGCGGTTCAGCGACGGCACCTCCACCTTGACGCTGGGATGGCTGCCGATCTCGGCCAGTTTGTATTGCGGCACGTTGACCACCACGCGCATCTGCGCCGGATCAAAGCCCACCATCAGGGGTTTGCCCACAGTGACCATTTCGCCCAGTTCCACCAGGCGCGCAGCCACCACGCCGCCAAACGGGGCAATCACGGCCGCATAGCCACGCGCCAGCGCAGACTGGCTTTCGCCGGCCTCACTGGCTGCGGCCTGCGCCAGCGCCATTTCATAATCGGCCTTGGCCTTGTCCAGGGCGGACTGGCTGATGAATTTCTGTGCGAACAGCTGCTTGGAACGCTCGTAGTTGGCACGGGCGTTGTTGAGAGCCGCGCGCGCCTGCATGACCTGCGCCTGGCTGCCGGCCAGCGCCTGCTCGGTTTCGCGTTCGTCGATGCGCAGGATGACCTGGCCTTTGCGGACCGTGTCGCCAACATCGAAATTCACTTCCTTGACGCGCCCGGAAATCTGGGCAGAGACGGTCGACTGACGGGTGGCCTCCACCACGCCCTCGACGCTGTAGGTCTGCGGGACCTCACGGTATTGCACCGTAGCCGCCGCCAGTTCAGCCGCCTGCACAGCGGCAAATGCGCACAACAGGGCTGCGCCCACTGTGCCTGTAGAGATGCCTCGAAGTGTCATTGCAAACCTCCTGGTAATGTAAGCATATTAGAATATGCTAATTTAACCCGAGTTGCAATCTCAAGCTGCTACTGGCTGGTGCAGAAGACATCCCGCATGATTTCGACCAGCTTGAGAGTGCGTGGGTCGTTGACGCGGTAAAACACCCGGTTTGCATCCTTGCGCGTACCCAGCACGCCCTTGTCGCGCAGGATTGCGAGGTGCTGCGAAATATTGCTCTGCGACGTGCCCACGTTATCCACGATGTCCTGCACGCTGACTTCTTCGCTGCCCAGCACGCACAGGATCTTCAGGCGCAACGGATGCGCGATCGCCTTGATTGCCAGCGAGGCCTGCAGGATATCCTCATCCCGGTCTATCAATTTCTTTGCCATGTCTACCACTTGAGACTCCATTCCCGCATCGTGTGATGCGCTTAATTAAGCTAAAATGCTAATTTAGTAACCCTTTATATTGTGATACTTTAACACAACCAAAAAGCCTGTAGAAAGCTGAAACGCGCATGAAAGTTACCCCCGTCCTGCTGTTGATCCTTGATGGTTTCGGCTACCGCGAAGATCCCGACAACAACGCCATTGCCATGGCGCACAAGCCGAATTTCGAGCGCCTGTGGCGCGACTACCCGCACACCCTGATCAACGCCTCCGAGTCTTCGGTAGGCCTGCCGCGGGACCAGATGGGCAACTCCGAGGTGGGGCACCTCAACATCGGCGCCGGCCGCATCGTTTACCAGGAACTGAGCCGGGTGGACGTGGCCATCGAAGACGGCAGCTTCTACCAGAATCCCGCGTTGAGCGAGGCGGTGGCCAAGGCCAAACAAAGCGGTGGCGCCTTGCACATTCTCGGCTTGCTGTCGCCGGGCGGCGTACACAGCCACGAAGCCCACATCCACGCCATGCTGGAACTGGCCGCCCGTCAAGGTCTGAGCAAGATTTACGTACATGCCTTCCTCGATGGCCGCGACACTCCCCCGCGCAGTGCGGAAACCTCGCTGCAGTCCCTGCAGGACAAGTGCAAGGCGCTGGGAGCCGGCCGCATCGCCAGCATCGTAGGGCGCTTCTTTGCCATGGACCGCGACAATCGCTGGGAGCGCGTGCAACAGGCCTACGATCTGATCACCCAGGGCAAGGCGGGGTTTCATGCTGACAGCGCGGTAGCCGGCTTGCAGCAGGCCTATGCGCGCAATGAGAGCGATGAATTCGTCCAGGCCACCGCGATCGGCGAGCCGGTCACCATGCAGGATGGCGATGCGGTGGTGTTCATGAATTTCCGCGCCGACCGCGCGCGTGAAATGACGCGCGCCCTGACCGAAACGAAGTTTGACGGTTTCCAGCGCGCGCACTTCCCCAGGCTGGCCGCCTTTGTCACCCTCAGCAGCTACGGCGAGGATTTCCACCTGCCCAACGCCTACGCGCCCAGCAGCATCCACAACGGGTTTGGCGAATACATCTCAAATCTCGGCCTGAAGCAGCTGCGCATTGCCGAAACGGAAAAATACGCGCACGTGACCTACTTCCTCAACGGTGGCAAGGAGCAGCCCTACCCCGGCGAGGAGCGCATTCTGGTGCCTTCACCCAAAGTGGCCACTTACGACCTGCAACCCGAGATGAGCGCCTTTGAAGTGACCGACAAGCTGGAGGCGGCCATCCGCAGCGGTCAGTTCCAGGCCATCATCTGCAACTACGCCAACGGCGACATGGTCGGCCACAGCGGCAACCTCGCAGCCGCGATCAAGGCCATCGAGGCGCTGGATGTGTGCATCGGCCGCGTGGTCAGCGCGATGCAGCAATGCGGCGGCGAGGTGCTGATCACCGCCGACCACGGCAACGCCGAGCAGATGCTGGACCGCACCACACAGCAGGCGCATACGGCGCATACGCTGAACCTGGTGCCGTTCATGTACATCGGACGCAAGGCGGGCATCGCCGAGCCGGGCACAGGCGCCTTGCAGGATATCGCGCCCACCCTGCTGTCCATGATGGGCCTGCCACAGCCGGCCGAAATGACAGGCAAGTCACTGATCACGCTGTGACCAGAAACGCGCGCATCACGCTGCTCTGCTGCACCCTGTTGCTTGCAGGTGCCGATGCGTGCGCTTCCCAGCAGGAGGACCTGGAGCGGCTGCGCAAGCGTATCGCGGCATTGCAGCAGGAAGTGGAGAAGACCAGCGAATCGCGCAGCGAAGCGGCCGATGCCCTGCGCGAATCCGAACGCGCCATCAGCAACAATCAGCGTACCCTGGCGCAGCTGACGCAACAGCAACGCGAAGCCAGCCAGTCGCTCGGCCGCTTGCAGCAGCAATCGCACCAGATCGAACGCGACATGCAGTCGCAACAGGCCCAGCTCAGCCAGTTGCTGTACCAGCAGTACCTGGGCGGCAGGCAGGAATATCTCAAGCTGTTGCTCAATAATCACGACCCCAACCAAGTGGCGCGCGAATTGCAGTATTACGACTACATCATTCGCTATCGCAGCACGTGGCTGCAGACTTTGCGCGGCAACCTCACGCGCATGAATGCCGTAGCAACCCAGGCGCGCCAGAAGAGCGACGAGATTGCCTCACTGCAGACCGAGCAGCGCAAGCAGCAAGTGGCGCTGGAAAGGGAAAAGCGCGACCACCAGCAAGTGCTGCGCAAGATCGCCCTGCAGCTCAAACAGCAGCGGCGCGAGATCGGCCGCCTGCAGCGCGACGAATCACGCCTGGCACAGCTGGTGGAAAAGCTGACGCATATGCTGAGCCAGCCGGGCAATGGCAGCAAAGCCGCCCTGAGCCCCTTCAGCCAGCTCAAGGGGAAACTGCGCCTGCCGCTCAAGGGGAAAATCGCCAACAAGTTCGGCAGCCCCCGACCCGATTCGAATATTCAATGGAAGGGATTGTTTATCAAGGCACTTCCCAACCAGCCGGTGAAGGCAATCGCGGCCGGACGTGTGGTTTTCGCCGATTGGCTGCGCGGCTTCGGGAACTTATTGATCCTGGATCATGGCCAAGGCTACATGAGCCTGTATGGCAACAATGAAACCCTGTACAAACAACTGGGTGACGAGGTGGCCGCAGGGGATGTGGTTGCGGCTGTCGGCAGTAGCGGCGGGAATGAAGATTCCGGTTTATACTTTGAACTGCGTTACGAGGGCAAACCGCTGGATCCGGGCAAATGGGTGCTCACACGATAGATATTGAGAGGTTACATGCGCAGTCGTCTTGAAAAAGTTGGTCTGGTTAGTGTGGGTCTGCTTGCAGGCATCCTGGTGGGGCTGCATGTGTCTGCAGTTGCCGAAAAAGACAGCTACACCACGCTGCCCGTGGAGGAGCTGCGCACGCTGTCCGAAGTGTTCGGACGCATCAAGAGCGATTACGTGGAGCCGGTAAGCGACAAGAAACTGATCACCGGGGCCATCAATGGCATGCTGAGCGACCTCGATCCGCATTCGGCTTACCTCGATGCGGAAGGCTTCAAGGATTTGCAGGTTGGCACCCAGGGCGAGTTTGGCGGCCTGGGCATCGAAGTAGGAATGGAAGACGGCCTGGTCAAGGTGATATCGCCGATTGAAGACACGCCCGCGTTCCACGCCGGCATCAAGAGCGGCGACCTGATTATCAAGCTGGACGACACCCTGGTCAAGGGCATGACGCTGAATGATGCCGTCAAGCGCATGCGCGGCAAGCCCGGCAGCAAGATCCTGTTGACCGTGGTGCGTAAGAGCGAACCGCAACCACTGCAAATCACCGTGGTGCGCGATGTCATCAAGGTACAGAGCGTGAAATCCAAGATGGTTGAACCCGGTTACGGTTTTGTACGCATCACCCAGTTCCAGGAGCATACCGGCGAAAACCTGGCCACCGCACTGGAGAACCTCAACAAGCAGAGCAATGGCAAGCTGAAGGGGCTGGTGCTCGACCTGCGCAATGATCCGGGCGGCCTGCTCACCGGCGCCGTTGGCGTGTCTGCCGCATTCCTGCCCAAGGACGCTCTGGTGGTGTACACCGAGGGCCGCACCGAGG
This sequence comes from Gallionellaceae bacterium, assembly GCA_036523795.1. GTDB lineage: Bacteria > Pseudomonadota > Gammaproteobacteria > Burkholderiales > Gallionellaceae > 39-52-133. Next base: position 6,632 of record DATDDN010000088.1, read on the forward strand.
ACGCCAAGATGCGCCTCACCGCCAATGCCGACAATTACCTGCGCGGACTGGGCAGGAGCGACTACCTCAAGGGCCTGCCGGACAGCTTCAAGAAACTGCCCATGGTGGTGCTGGTCAATGGCGGCTCTGCATCGGCATCGGAGATCGTGGCAGGCGCACTGCAGGATCACAAGCGCGCAACCATCATCGGAACCCAGTCGTTTGGCAAGGGCTCGGTGCAGACCATCCTGCCTCTCGGCAACAATACCGCGATCAAGCTCACCACGGCGCGCTACTATACGCCCAGTGGCCGCTCGATCCAGGCCAAGGGCATCGTGCCTGACATCATCGTGGAAGACCCGGCCACCGCAAGCCAGGACAATGCATTCCGCCTGCGTGAAGTCGATCTGGAACGCCACCTGAGCAACGACACGCAGCCAGAAGACAAGGCGGACAAACCGGCAGTCCATCCTGCCGCCCCGGCGAAACCCGGCAAGGGCAAGGAAGGCAACGGCGGCAAGCTGGAAATCCCTGAATTCGGCTCCAGCAAGGATTTCCAGCTCAACCAGGCTCTGAATTACCTGAAGGGACTACCCATACAGCAGGGGAAGTAAACCATGAATATGCAGGACGAAATTAACAAGCAACATGTGCTGTATTTCGCTGCAGAACCTGCGGGCCAGATCGAGCGTGCCTTTAAACTGCTTGATGGCCTGGAGAACCTCGAGGTTGAAATGGGCAGCGAGCCGGACAGCCTGCGTATCAGTTACAGCCTGCTCGATTACTCCCTGGAGCGCCTCGAGACTGCCCTGATCCAGGAAGGCTTCTGCTTCCGCGATACCATGCTGCACAAGCTCGGCAAGAAGCTGATCTACTACTGCGAGGACGTGCAATACCACAACCTCAACACGCCCGAGCACCTGACCAAATCCACCCAGTCCAGGATATTCTCCAAAATATACGAACAGCATCCGCACGGCGACCATGACGAAACGCCAAAAGAGCTGCGCGAATACAAGTAAGCACCATCTCACCAGCCATGAATGACCAGCAGCTGCTGCGCTACAGCCGGCATATCCTGTTGCCGGAGATCGGCGTCGAGGGACAGGAAAAGCTATTGCGCGCTCATGCGCTGATTATCGGCGCGGGCGGACTGGGATCCCCCGCCGCCCTGTTCCTGGCTGCCAGTGGTGTCGGCACACTGACCCTGTGCGACCACGACACGGTAGACCTCACCAACCTGCAACGCCAGATCGCACACCGCACGGGCAGCATCGGCCAGCTCAAGGTCGAATCGGCACGCCAGACGGTTGCGGAAATCAACCCGGAGGTAAACGTTCACTGCGTCGCCGAACGCGTCGAAGCAGACCGCTTGCGCCAGCTGGTGGCGCAGGCGGACGTGGTGCTGGACTGCAGCGACAATTTTGACACCCGCTATGCCGTTAACAGCGCCTGTGTCGAACTACGCAAACCACTGGTCTCCGGGGCTGCAACACGCTTTTCCGGCCAGGTGACCGTATTCGACCTGCGCCAGGCTGAAAGCCCCTGTTACCACTGTCTGTTTCCGCAGGACGGCGAAACCGAGGAAACCCGATGCGCGGTCATGGGCGTGTTTGCGCCGCTGGTAGGGGTAATCGGCAGCCTGCAGGCCGCCGAAGCCCTCAAACTGCTGCTGGAGGCCGGTACGGATTTGTGTGGCCGCCTGCTGCTACTCGATATCCTGCACATGGATGTACGCACCATCAAGCTCGGGCGTGACAGGCTCTGCCCGGCCTGCCGAGGGCGTCAACCAAA
>DATDDN010000089.1:0-3570 GCA_036523795.1 Gallionellaceae bacterium
GTTGGGGTTGTTGATGACGAAGCGCGCGCCTTCCAGGCCTTCCAGATAGTCGATGGAGGCGCCAGTCAGATACTGGAAGCTCATCGCGTCAATTAGCAGCGATACGGCATTTTTCTCAATCACCATGTCGTCTTCGTTCACTGCCTCGTCGAAGGCGAAGTTGTATTCAAAACCGGAGCAGCCGCCGCCGGAAACGAAGATGCGCAACTTGAGGTTGGGGTTGCCTTCTTCCTGGATCAGCGCGCTTACCTTGTTGGCGGCGTTGTCGGTGAAATCGATCAGTGCTTCGCTCATGATGTTATCTCCTTAATTGGGTGCGCAGGCCTGGTAGCCGCCCTCTTCGGTTTTCTGTTTGCTCTTCAGGTCGGCCACCGCGGCCTTGATTGCATCCTCGGCCAAAATCGAGCAATGGATCTTCACCGGCGGCAGCGCCAGCTCTTCGGAGATGGCGGTGTTCTTGATCTCCAGCGCCTGGTCCAGCGTCTTGCCCTTGAGCCACTCGGTCACCAGCGAGCTGGAGGCGATGGCCGAGCCGCAGCCGTAGGTCTTGAACTTGGCATCCTCGATCACGCCGTCGTCGCTCACCATGATCTGCAGCTTCATCACGTCGCCGCAGGCCGGTGCGCCCACCATGCCAGTGCCGACGTTGTGCGCGGCCTTGTCGAGCGAGCCGACGTTGCGCGGGTTTTCGTAGTGGTCCATCAGTTTGTCGCTGTAAGACATTTGTTGCTCCTTGTCAGTCGCCTGGAAGGGATAAGGGCGCACCTGCGGTGCTGAAGGGGGAGGGGTAACTGCCGCCCTTCTCCCTTCCCTCTTCCCCCTTCTCTGCCGTTAATGTGCTGCCCACTTGATGGTGCTTAGATCAATCCCTTCCTGATACATCTCCCACAGCGGCGACAGGTCGCGCAGCTTGCCGATCTTGTTCTTGAGCAGTTCGATGGTGTGGTCGATCTCCTGCTCGGTGGTGAAGCGGCCGATGGAGAAGCGGATGGAGCTGTGCGCCAGTTCGTCGCTGCGGCCCAGTGCACGCAACACGTAGGAAGGCTCCAGGCTGGCCGAGGTGCAGGCCGAGCCGCTGGAGACTGCGATGTCGCTCACCGCCATGATCAGCGATTCGCCCTCGACAAAGTTGAAGCTGATGTTGAGGTTGTGCGGAATGCGCTGCTTGATGTCGCCATTCACATAGACCTCTTCCAGTGTCATCAGGCCGCCCATCAGTCTGTCGCGCAGCTTTCTGATGCGTGCGTTCTCGAACTCCATCTCATTGCGGGCAATGCGATAGGCTTCACCCATGCCGACGATCTGGTGCACGGCCAGGGTGCCGGAGCGGAAGCCGCGCTCGTGGCCGCCGCCGTGCATCTGCGCTTCGAGGCGGATGCGCGGCTTGCGCTGTACGTAGAGCGCGCCTATGCCTTTGGGGCCGTAGGTCTTGTGCGCGGAGAAGCTCATCAGGTCGACCGGCAACTGGTCGAGGTTGATGTCTACCTTGCCGGTGGCCTGTGCGGCATCGACGTGGAAGATCACGCCTTTCTCGCGGCACAGCGCGCCGAGCGCGGCGATGTCCTGAATCACGCCTATTTCATTGTTCACCAGCATGACCGAAGCAAGGATGGTGTCAGGCTGGATCGCGGCCCTGAATTTCTCGATATCCACCAGGCCGTTTTCCTCCGGCTGCAGATAGGTGGCGGTGTAGCCCTGGCGCTCCAGTTCGCGCACGGTGTCGAGCACGGCCTTGTGCTCGGTCATCACGGTGATGATGTGCTTGCCCTTGGCGGCGTAGAAATGCGCGGCGCCCTTGATGGCGAGGTTGTTGGATTCGGTGGCGCCGGAGGTCCACACGATTTCTTTCGGATCGCAGTGCACCAGGGCAGCCACTTCGGCGCGCGCTTCTTCCACCGCTGCTTCCGCCTTCCAGCCGTAGGCGTGCGAACGCGAGGCCGGGTTGCCGAAAAATTCGGAGAGGTAGGGAAACATCTTCTGTGCGACGCGCGGGTCAACCGGCGTGGTGGCGGCGTAGTCCAGGTAGATCGGCAATGCTGATTCCATGTTGTCACCCTTGGTGGTTGCTCTCACCCAACACCGTTAGCAAGGGTTGTGCCAATCACCAAGTGGCTGTTTTGCTGGCCTTTGTCAGAATTGTGCGACATGTCGCGTTTGTCGCAATCGCAACAAAACCGACAAGTGGAAAGGCTCAGCCTCCTCCCCGCACAGAAAGAAAAAGGCAGGCACGCGTATTACGGGCACGCATATTGCTTATTTACGAGTGTGGGTATTCATGGGAGTACGCAATGCGCGTGACGAAAAACAACATTCATCTGATCACCGTGTATGAGGTGAGCAAGATACTCGGCTCGTCGCTGGACCTGCACAAGACGCTGCGCAGCGTGCTGAACGTGCTGTCCAGCCACCTGCAGATGGTGCGCGGCATGGTCGCGCTGGTGGAAGACGACGGCGCGCTGCAGGTAATTGCCGCGACCGGAATGGAGCCGCAGGAAATCGCGCAGGGGCGCTTCAAACCGGGCGAAGGGGTGATGGGCAGCATAATCAAGAGTTGCGTGCCGGCGGTCGTGCCGGACATCTCGAAAGAAGCGATGTTTCTCAACCGCACCGGCTCGCGCAGAGGCAAAAGCAAGACCGTCACTTCCTTTATCGGGGTGCCGATCAAGGCCGGGCGCGAATGCATAGGCGTGCTCAGCTTCGACCGCGAGAGCGAGACAGCTGAAGATGCGCGCCACTTCGGCAACGACGTGCAATTCCTCAGCATGATCGCCAACCTGATCGGTCAGAGCGTGCGCTTGCACCATAAGGTGGCACAGGATCGTGCCAACCTGCTGCAGGAGAAATTCCGCCTGCAATCCGAGTTGCACAACAAATACAGCCTGGACAACGTGATCGGCCAGAGCAAGATCATGCAATCGGTGTTTGCCGAGGTGCACCAGATCGCCGGCTCGCGCTCTACTGTGCTGCTGCGCGGCGAATCGGGCACCGGCAAGGAAGCCATCGCGCGCGCCATCCATCACCTGTCGCGGCGCAAGGACAAGCCCTTCATCAAGGTGAACTGCGCGGCGCTGTCGGAAACGCTGCTGGAATCGGAGCTGTTCGGCCACGAACGCGGCTCATTCACCGGCGCCTCGCAGGAACGCAAGGGGCGGTTCGAAATGGCGCACGGCGGCACCCTGTTCCTCGACGAGATCGGCGACATCTCCCCCGCATTCCAGACCAAGCTGCTGCGCGTGCTGCAGGAGCGCGAGTTCGAGCGCGTGGGCGGTACGCGCTCGATCAAGGTCGACGTGCGCCTGATCTGCGCCACCAACCGCAGCCTGGAGAAGATGGTGCAGCGCGGCGAGTACCGCGCCGACCTGTACTACCGCATCAACGTGGTGTCGATCTCGCTGCCCGCGCTGCGCGAGCGGCGCGAAGACATCCCCGCGCTGGTGGCGCACTTCCTCGACCGCTTCAACAAGGAGAACCGCCGCAAGCTCAAGGTCGCGCCCGACGCGATGGAGGTGCTCACGCACTGCTACTGGCCGGGCAACGTGCGCGAGCTGGAGAACTGCATCGAGCGCACCG
>DATDDN010000090.1:0-12565 GCA_036523795.1 Gallionellaceae bacterium
TCAACGGCGAGTTCGTCCCCTGGGACGACGCCAAGGTCCACGTCCTCAGCCATGGCCTCCACTACGGCACCGGCGTCTTCGAGGGGATCCGCTGCTACGAGACGGACCGCGGGCCTGCGGTCTTCCGCCACCTCCGCGTCCGAACCGGGGAGGATGCCCAGTGCGGGGGCGGCGATATGCACGCCGATGCGCCAGTTGCCGTTGGGCAATTGCGCCACCGAAAAGGCATCGTCAATCTCGGTGGTGGTGGCATCGTCGATGCTGAAGGCGTTCACATCCGCCAGCGGCAGCTCGGGGTGCGGCTCCACGCCAACAGCGGGGAAGCCGGTGCCGTGCGGGAAGTTTTCCAGCAGGAAACGATCCAGGTGATAGGCCTGGGTGGAAGGGATCGCGCCGCAGCGCTGCAGCAGGTGTGCAGGCGACAGGTGGGCGGCCTCGCAGGCTGCTTCCAGCGCCTTGACTTCGATGGTGTTGCGATCGGGTTTGTACAGCAGTTGCGCCACCTTGTCAGCAAACTCGGGCGGCAGGGTGAAGGCCGTCAGCTGCTCGGTGTAACGGGCCTGCAGTTCCGCCTGCAGGCGCTTCTTTTCCACGCTGGCCAGCGCGGCCTTGAGCGCTTCGGCAGGTGCTGCCTTGTAGTGGCCCTTGCCCTTCTTGTAGAAGTGCATCGGCGAAGAGTGCAGGCGGATCAGGGTGCCGGCGGCTTCCACCGGTGTAGGCGTGTGGCCGAAATATTCGGCGGCCAGCGCATCGAAACTGAACTCCTCAGGCGGACACGATTCCCACAGGAAATCCACGTCCATGTCCGCCGAGATGGCTTCCGCCTGCGCCATGAATTCGGCCAGGCCAGGCTGGGCGAAGCGCAACAGGCCATTGGCGGCCTTGATCTTGCTGCGCTTGCCATGCAGGCTTTCCACCTGCAGCGAGGTGGTGTTGTCCGTCATGATGCTGCCCACCTTGAAGCTGCCGTCTTCTTCGTAAAAAATGTTCATTCGTGTCGCCCGCCAGGCACGGGTTTGTGTGCAAGTGCCGGAATCGGGTTGGTGTGCAAATTGCAGGGATTATAACCCAGCATGCCGGTAATGGAGGGCTGCGTACCGCCAGCAGGCGGGCAATTGCGTGACGGGCCAGGGCAGCGCCTTGCTGTGGCCGATGCCGATCACGAGGGGGTGGAACACAGCTGGAGATTGCAGCGGCCGACAGGTCGGTACGGCGTGCACGTCAGGGCTAGCGCAGGCCCTGTTTGTCCGTGGCTTATTCAGTGGACAGGCCGAGGATGTATTTGGCCAGGGTCTTCATGTCTTCTTCGCTCACGGTCTTGCCGGACGGAGGCATGGTCGCGGTGCCCCAGGTGCCCGTGCCGCCATTGCGAATCTTGCCGATCAGATAGGCTTCCGCGTCCGGACGATTTTTGTACATCTGCGAGATGCTCATCCAGGGTGGGCCGATCACTTTGCGGTCGAGTGAGTGGCAGGAAGTGCACATGTGTTTTTGCGCCAGGGCATAGCCGCCTTCAGCGTAAGCGTTATTGCCCAACAGGATGCAGGCAGTCAGTGCAATAAATAGTTTGCTTTTCATGGGAACGTCTTAAAGTGTATCTAAAGTAGAAAATAAAAGAATTATTATAAACCTCTTTTCTTCCGCACGTTGAGGTTGCAGATCAAATGTGTGGTGTCTGCGCAGGCCGAGTGGCGTTTTGGGTTGATGATTCTTAAGTGGTAACATTCGCGCTATTTTGGATTCTCGGTCCGCAATGCGCGGGCGAATGACGGAGATCATCATGGCGGGACACAGTAAATGGGCCAATATCCAGCATCGCAAGGGCAGGCAGGACGCCAAGCGCGGCAAGATTTTTACCCGGCTGATCAAGGAGATCACCGTATCGGCCAAGCTAGGCGGCAGTGACCCGTCGATCAACCCGCGCCTGCGCCTGGCGATGGAGAAGGCGTATGAGAACAACATGCCCAAGGACAACGTCGAGCGCGCGATCAAGCGCGGCGCGGGCGAGCTGGAGGGCGTGGACTATATCGAGATCCGCTACGAGGGCTATGGCATCAACGGCGCGGCGGTGATCGTGGACTGCATGACCGACAACCGCACGCGCACCGTGGCGGATGTGCGCCATGCCTTCACCAAGTATGGTGGCAATCTCGGCACCGATGGCTCGGTGGCTTTCATGTTCAAGCATTGCGGCCAGATGGTGTTCGCGCCCGGCACCGATGAGGATGCACTGATGGAAGTGGCGCTGGACGCCGGCGCCGAGGACATCGTCAGCAACGATGACGGCAGCATCGAGGTGATTACCGGGCCGCACGATTTCATGGACGTGAAGCAGCGCCTGGAAGCGGCCGGCTTCAAGCCGGAGATGGCCGAAGTCACCATGAAACCGGACAACGAAATCACCCTGGGCGGCGACGATGCGGTGAAGATGCAGAAGCTGCTGGACGCGCTGGAAAGCCTGGATGACGTGCAGGAGGTGTATAGCAACGCCTCCCTCGAAGAATGATTCTGCTTCGCCCGGATCACGATAGCTGCGCTGCGCGACTCATCCCCGTGCCTCTGGGCGGCCGGCAGACCGGAATGAAGAAATGCGCATTCTAGGCATCGACCCCGGGCTGCGGATAACGGGGTTCGGCGTGCTCGACAAGGAGGGCCAGCAGCTGCGTTATGTGGCCAGCGGCTGCATCAGGACGCCGGAAGGCGAGTTGCCCCCGCGCCTGAAGGTCATCCTGGAGTCGCTGGGTGAAGTCATCGCGCAACATCTGCCGCATCAGGTGGCGATCGAGAAGGTTTTTGTCAACGTGAATCCGCAATCCACCCTGCTGCTGGGGCAGGCCCGCGGTGCCGCAATCTGTGCGGCCGTGTCCGCCAGTCTGCCGGTGGCGGAGTACACCGCCCTGCAGGTGAAGCAGGCCGTGGTGGGCAACGGTCATGCCGACAAGGAGCAGGTGCAGGCCATGGTGCAGCGCCTGCTGCAGCTGTCCGGCACGCCCAGTCCGGATGCGGCGGATGCGCTGGCGTGCGCCATCTGCCATGCGCACGGCGGCCTGGGGGGGCTGGGCGCGCTGGCGACCAAGGGTTTTCGTGTACGACAAGGGAGGCTGGTATGACGCAACCGCTGGAACCGACGCTCGCAATATTTCAAAACCCGCTTGCGCGCTATTTCGCCGCGACCCGCCCGGCCTTCCTGAGTGCCAGCCTGATGGCGTGCATGATCGGCCTGGCGACTTACTGGCATGGCGGCGGCACCTTTGACGTGGCGCTTGCGCTGGTCACCTTGCTGTTTGCGCTGCTGGCGCATGCCGGGGTGAACGTGCTGAACGATTACTACGACGCGCTGAATGGCACCGATGCGCAGAATACCGAGCGCATCTTCCCCTTCACCGGCGGCAGCCGCTTCATCCAGAACGGCGTGCTGACGCAGGCGCAGACGCGCAACTTCGGCTTTGCCCTGTTCGCCGGCGTGGTGCTGGCCGGGCTGTGGCTGATGGAGCGCACCGCGCCGCAACTGCTTTATGTCGGGCTGGCCGGGCTGTTCATCGGCTGGGCGTATTCGGCGCCGCCGTTCAAGCTGAACAGCCGCGGGCTGGGCGAGCTGTGCGTGGCGGCCGGCTTCCTGGCAATCACCATCGGCACCGACTTCGTGCAGCGCAGGGGCTTTGCTGCTGCGCCGTTCATCGCGGGCCTGCCGTATGCGCTGCTGGTGACCAATCTGTTGTACATCAACCAGTTTCCGGACCGCACCGCCGATACGGCGGTGGGCAAGCTGCATTGGGTGGCGCGCATGCCGGTGCGGGTGGCGCGTTGGGGCTATGTGCTGATTATTGCGCTGGCATATGGCTGGTTGCTGGCGAGCGTGTTGTTCGGCTGGCTCCCGCTGTTGGCGCTGCTGGCGTTTTTGGCACTGCCGCTGAGCGCAAATGCCGCCCGCCTGCTGCTGCAGCACGCGGCGCAACCGCAGCAGCTCGGCGATGCGATCAAGATGACCATCGCCGCGATGATGGCGCACGGCACCTTGCTGTCGCTGGCACTGATCTTTGGCAAAGGAAACGCATGATAGGCAGACTGAACGGCATCCTGCTGGAGAAGAACCCACCGCAGGTGTTGCTGGACGTGCAGGGTGTGGGCTACGAGGTGGATGTGCCGATGAGCACGTTCTACAACCTGTCCGCACTGAATGAACGCGTGGTGCTGCACACGCAGCTGATCGTGCGCGAGGATGCGCATCTATTGTTCGGCTTCGCCACCCAGGAGGAGCGGCTGGCCTTCCGCCAGTTGCTCAAGATCAGCGGGGTGGGACCGAAAATGGCGCTGGCCGTGCTGTCGGGCCTGAGCCTGGATGACCTGGCTCTCGCCGTGGCCAACAAGGATGTGGCACGGCTGACCAAGGTTCCCGGCGTGGGCAAGAAGACGGCCGAGCGCCTGCTCCTGGAACTACAGGGGAAATTCGCGGTCTCTGGCGCTGGTGCTGCGGTGAGCGCAGTGCCTGCCGGAGCCGGTGGCGATATCGTCAATGCGCTGCTGGCGCTGGGCTACAACGAGAAGGAGGCCGATTGGGCCGCCAGACAGCTGCCCAAGGAGAGCGGGGTGTCGGATGGCATCCGCCAGGCGCTCAAGCTCTTGTCAAAATCATGATGCCGCATAAGTTATCATCCAGAGCATGATCCAGAACGACGACCTCACCGCGACACGCATCATTTCCCCTGCACCGGCTTCGCCGCAGGAGGAGGCGCTGGAGCGCGCGCTGCGGCCCAAGCTGCTGGACGAATATGTCGGCCAGGAAAAGATCCGCGGCCAGCTGGAAATCTTCATTGCCGCCGCACGCAAGCGCAAGGAGCCGCTCGACCACGTGCTGCTGTTCGGTCCGCCCGGCCTGGGAAAGACCACGCTGGCGCACATCATCGCGCGCGAGATGGGGGTGAACCTGCGCCAGACCTCAGGCCCGGTGCTGGAACGCGCCGGCGATCTGGCAGCGCTGCTGACCAACCTGGAGCCGCACGACGTGCTGTTCATCGACGAGATTCATCGTCTGTCGCCGGTGGTGGAGGAAATCCTCTATCCCGCGCTGGAGGATTACCAGATCGACATCATGATCGGCGAGGGCCCGGCGGCACGCTCAGTCAAGCTCGACCTGCCCCCGTTCACCCTGGTGGGCGCCACCACCCGCGCCGGCATGCTGACCAACCCGCTGCGCGACCGCTTCGGCATCGTGGCGCGGCTGGAGTTCTATACGGACAGCGAGCTGCAGCGCATCGTCACCCGCTCGGCCGCGCTGCTGGAGCTGCCGATTTCGGCGGACGGCGCGCTGGAGATCGCCAAACGTTCTCGCGGCACGCCGCGCATCGCCAACCGATTGCTGCGCCGCGTGCGTGACTACGCGGACGTGCGCGCCGATGGCGAGGCGACACGCGCGGTGGCGGATGCGGCGCTGACCATGCTGGACGTGGATGCGCTGGGGCTGGACCTGATGGACCGCAAGCTGCTGCTGACGGTGATCGAAAAGTTCGGCGGCGGCCCGGTGGGGGTGGACAACCTGGCCGCGGCCATCGGCGAGGAGCGCGACACCATCGAGGACGTGCTGGAGCCCTACCTGATCCAGCAGGGCTACCTGCACCGCACGCCGCGCGGGCGCATGGCCACCGCCAATGCCTACAAGCATTTCGGGCTGGTGCAGCCGCGCAATGTGCACAACAAGGAGTTGTGGGATGAGTAAGCATCGCCAGATGTTTGAATTGCCGGTGCGCGTGTATTTCCAGGACACCGATGCGGGCGGAGTGGTGTACCACGCCAGTTATGTGAACTTCATGGAGCGTGCGCGCACCGAGTGGCTGCGCACCTTCGGTTACAGCAATGCGGCGCTGATGCAGCAGCTCGGCGTGGTGTTCGTGGTGCGCTCGCTCAAGCTGGACTACCTCAAGCCGGCGCAGCTGGATGACCTGCTGACGGTGACCGCGCAGGTCAGGGATATCGGGCGCAGCCGCATCACCCTGCTCCAGACCGTGTTGCGTGGCGATGAGGTGCTGGCCGAGGGCGAGGTGCACCTGGTTTGCGTGGCGCTGGACAGTTTCAAGCCGGTCAGTGTGCCGGATGTGTTGCGAAATCAGTGGAAAGAATAGAGGTCAGGATCGTATGGAAATTACCCAGGATTTGTCATTGTTGCCCATGATCCAGAACGCCAGTTTCCTGGTGCAGATGGTGATGGGGCTGTTGCTGCTGGTGTCGATGATGTCGTGGTGGTACATCTTCCTCAAGATGTTTTCCATCCGCCGCGCGCGCAGCCAGACCGACGCGTTCGAGGATGCGTTCTGGGCCAATCCGGATCTCAACAAGCTGTACAACGATTACCGCGACGACAGTGAAAATTCGGGCAGCCTGGAGCGCATCTTTGCCGCCGGCTACGCCGAGTTTGTCAAGCTGAAGAAGAAACACGACATGGATATCACGTCGGTGATGGATGGCACGCGCCGCGCCATGCGCGCCACCTATCAGCGCGAAATGGACATGCTGGAATCCAACCTGTCGTTCCTGGCTACAGTCGGCTCGGTGAGTCCGTATGTCGGCCTGTTTGGCACGGTGTGGGGCATCATGAACGCGTTCCGCGGCCTGTCCAATGTGGGGCAGGCCACGCTGGCGCACGTGGCGCCGGGCATCGCCGAGGCCCTGGTGGCCACGGCCATGGGCCTGTTTGCGGCGATCCCGGCGGTGGTGGCTTACAACCGCTATGCCCATGACACGGCGCGCCTTTCCTCGCGCTTCGAGAGCTTCATGGAGGAGTTCTCCAACGTGTTGCAGCGCCAGCCATGAGCCGATTGTCTTCAACCTGTGAGCTGACGCGAGGCGAGCATGCATAATCGACGCACTTCGCTGCGCCCGATGAGCCAGATCAACGTCGTACCCTATATCGACGTGATGCTGGTGTTGCTGGTGATCTTCATGATCACCGCGCCCCTGATGAATCCGGGCCAGATCGATCTGCCCAGCGTGGGCAAGTCGCTGGCGCCGCCGGTGGCGCCGCTTGAGCTGATCATCCGCAAGGATGCCACGCTGGCGCTGAACGATCGCAGCAGATCGGGGCGTGAACAGGCGGTGTCGCGCGATGAACTGCTGGAAATGATCAAGCTGAAGCAGGAGAAGAATCCTGACCAGGCGGTGGTGATTTCTGCCGACAAGAACGTGCGCTATGAGGAAGTGATCAAGGTCATGGACATGTTGCAGCAGCAGAACGTCAGGAAAGTCGGGCTGCTGGCCCGGGGGCACTAGACATGAGCGCAGCTGCCTACGCTGAACCGCACAGATTTTCGGCCGGGGTGCTGGCGCTCCTGGTGCATGGCGTTTTCTTTGCCCTGCTGTTCGCGGGGTTCAGCTGGCAGCACCAGCAGCCCCAGGGCATGGTGGTGGATATCTGGGAGGATCTGCCGCAGAAAGAGGAAGCGGTGCCTCCTCCTCCCGCTCCCGTGCCGGAGCCCGTGCACGTGGCCCCGCCTGTACCACCGAAGCCGGCAGTGCAGCCGGAGCCGGTCAAGGCAGAGATCGAACAGGCCAGCAAGAAGAAGCTCCAGAAGCACAAGGAAGAGAAGGTCGAGCCGGTTGCCAAACTGACGCCCAAGCAGCTGGCAGCACAAAAGGCCGCGTACGCCAAATGGCTGCAGCAGGAGAAGGAGCAGCAGGACAAGGAGGCGGCTCGCCAGGCTGCGGCGCGAGCCGAGGCCGCGGCCATCGGCAAGGTGGTGGACGAATATGTGGCCAAGATAAGCAGCAAGATACGCCGCAATATTGTTTCGCCGCCCGGGGTTACCAGCAAGATTCGTGCGGAGTTTGACGTGACATTACTGCCCGGAGGCCAGTTGCTGGAGTCTGAGTTGCGTCTGACACGCAGCAGCGGCAACAGCGCTTACGACAGTGCCGTGGAACGGGCGATCCTCAAGTCGCAGCCGTTGCCGCTGCCGCCGGACCCGGCCCTGTTCAACCGGTTCCGGAACCTGCATCTGAAATTTAGTCCGGATTAATTTTTTGCTGAAAAGGAAGTATATGAGTCTGCGTGTATGGGTCTGGATGGTGCTGATGAGCGTGGTCTGCTCGGCACAGGCTACTTTGAATATCGAGATCATCGGTGCGGGTGAGCATCAGATTCCGATCAGCATTGCGCCGTTTGCGGGAGACAGCAAGCTGAGCCAGGGCATCACTTCGGTGATCATCAGCGATCTGAAACGTAGTGGCCTGTTTCGCACGGTCGACCCGGCCGGCAAGGCTCCGCATGACCTCAAGGAGGTGAAGTTTGCCGACTGGCCCGGGGTGGATGCGCTGGCCATCGGCAGCGTGACTGCGGGCGCAGACGGTCGGATTGAGGTCAGGTTTCGCCTGCTCGACATGGTCAAGCAGGTAGAGCTGACCGGCCAGGCGGTGTCGGCCAAGAGCGACCAGTTGCGTGCCATTTCCCATCGCATCGCCGACATCATTTATGAGAAATTCACCGGCGATCCGGGCGTGTTCAGTACGCGTATTGCCTACATCAATCGCGAAGGCAAGACCAACCGTCTGGTCGTGTCCGACAGCGATGGCTATGGCGAGCAGACCGTACTGGCGATGAATGAGCCCATCATGTCGCCGGCATGGTCGCCCGATGGCTCGCATCTGGCCTACGTTACCTTCGAGCAGGGACGTGCGGTGGTGTACGTGCAGTCATTGCTGATGCGCCAGCGCATCGTGCTGGCGGCCTTCCCGGGCAGTAACAGCGCGCCGGCATGGTCGCCGGACGGCAAGCAGCTGGCGATCGTGTTGACGCGCGACGGCAGTTCGCAGATCTATCTGGTGCATCCGGATGGTTCCGGGCTGAAACGCATCAGCTTCAGTGATGCCATTGACACCGAACCGAATTTTTCGCCGGATGGGCGGTACCTGCTGTTCACTTCGGATCGCGGAGGCAGCGCGCAGATCTACCGCATGTCGGTGGAGGGAGGGTATGCAGAACGCATGACCTTTGACGGGCCCAATAATTTTTCGCCACGTTACAGCCCTGATGGCAAGAGCTTCGTTTTCATGCACAGCGACGGCAAGCAATTCCTGATCGCCACCCAGGATTTCGAGACGCGCCAGATGCAGATTTTGACCGATGTCGGCTGGGAGAAAAAACCCAGCTATGCGCCTAACGGCAAGCTTATTCTGTTTGCCACTGAGTCACAGGGGCGTGGTATATTAGCGACCGTTTCTAGCGACGGCCGGGTGAAACAGAAGATGTTTCCGCAGCGCGGGGATATTAGGGAGCCGACGTGGGGACCTTTTTTGAAGTGAATTTAACCTGACTAGAGGAATGCGATGAAAAAATTGATCATGAGTGTGTTGCTGGTGAACTTGCTGGCCGCATGTGCCAGCGACAAGCCAAAAGAAGTTGCTCCTGAGCCAACAGCCGCTAGCACGACCACTGCTCCTGCTACTGAGGGTACCGCCGCCGCTGCTACCACTGAAGCCGCCGCGACCCCAGCAGACGAGCTGAACGATCCGAACAACGCCATGCTGTCCAAGCGCAGCGCCTTCTTCCCGTTCGATGTGGACGCTGTTCAGGCAGCGGACAAGCCGATGGTACAGGCTCACGGTCAATATCTGGCCAAGCATGCAGACCGCAAGGTGACTGTGGAAGGCAACTGCGACGAGCGCGGCAGCAGCGAGTACAACCTCGGCCTGGGTAACCGTCGTGCCAACAACGTGAAGAAGATGCTGGTTGCCAGCGGTGCCAAGTCCGCTCAGGTTGCCACTGTCAGCTTCGGTGAAGAGAAGCCACGCTGCGCAGAGCACAACGAGTCCTGCTGGTCGCAGAACCGCCGTGCTGACCTGAGCTACGGCAAGTAAGCATGAACGGTTTGCGCCTCTGGCTGTGTGTCGGATTGTGTCTGCTGACTGCCCAGGCTTCGGCCGGGCTGTTTACGGATGACGAGGCACGCAAGCAGATTGAACAGCTGGAGGCGCGAATTTCCAGTCTGGAAGAAGGTTACAAGCAGCAAACGAGTTCGATGCTGGATCTGCTGTCGCAGGTCGAAAATCTGAACCAGGAATTGCGCAAATTGCGCGGCCAGAATGAAGAGCTGGTGCACAATTTGCAGGACGCTGAAAAGCGCCAGAAGGACTTTTACGTGGATCTGGATGCGCGCGTGCGCCGTTTCGAGACCACGGCCGAAACCCCAGCGGCCACGCAGGCGGCAACACAACCGGCGACGCCTGCAGCTGCAGCGACGGCTGCTCCCAAGGTGGACGACGGCCAGGCGCAGGAAAAAGCCGCCTATGACGAGGCGTTCGGCTTTTACAAGGCCGCCAATTACGAGCGCGCTTTGGCGTCGTTTCGTGATTTCCTCAAGAAGTATCCCGAGACCAGCATGGCTGCCAGTGCCCACTACCTGATGGGCAATGCCTATTTCGCGCTCGAAGACTTCAAGCGCAGCATTGCGAGCTACGAGGTGGTGGTCAGCAAGTTCGAGTCGAATGCCAAGGTGCCCGATGCCTTGCTGAACATCGCCGGCTGCCAGCAGAAGCTGGCGGATATTGCGGCTGCACGCAAAACGCTGAAGCAGCTGATTGCCAAGTATCCGGACAGTCAGGCTGCGGCCAAGGCCAAGAAGCGCCTTGCTGCCCTCAAGTAACTCCACAAAAGTACTACACACATGTCATTCCGCTACGCGAGCGAGTCTCTACGCATCAGCGAGATTTTCTATTCGCTGCAGGGCGAAACCAGCCGGGTCGGGCTGCCGACGGTGTTTGTGCGCCTCACTGGCTGTCCGCTGCGCTGCACCTACTGCGATACCGCCTATGCCTTCAGCGGCGGCGAGACCATGACGCTACAGGCCATTCTTGAGCAGGTGGCAAGCTTCCCGACGCGCTATGTGACCGTGACCGGGGGGGAGCCGCTGGCGCAGAAATCCTGTCTGAGCCTGATGCGTGCCCTGTGTGACGCGGGTTATCTGGTATCCCTGGAGACCAGTGGCGCGCTGGACGTCAGCGCGGTGGATGAGCGCGTAATGCGCGTGGTGGACATCAAGACGCCAGCCTCCGGCGAGCAGGCAAAGAATCGCTGGGACAACCTGCAGCATCTCAAGGCGCAGGACGAAATCAAGTTCGTGCTGTGCGACGAGGCGGACTACCAGTGGGCCAGGCAGGTCATGCAGGAACGCGACCTGACCAGCAAGTGCGAGGTGTTGTTCTCGCCGGCGCAGGGCCAGCTCTCGCCCACCGATCTGGCGGACTGGATATTGCGCGACCGCCTGCAGGTCAGGATGCAGCTGCAGCTGCACAAGATCCTGTGGGGCAACGTGGCGGGGCGCTGAGTATGAAAAGAGCGGTCGTGTTGCTGTCGGGCGGCCTGGATTCCGCCACCGTGCTGGCAATGGCGCGCCAGCAGGGCTTCGCTTGTCATGCGCTGAGCGTGGATTACGGCCAGCGCCATCTGGCCGAGCTGGCCGCGGCGCGACGTGTGGCGGCCGCCCTGGGGGCAGCCGAACATCGCGTGATCAATATCGATCTAACCGGCTTTGGCGGCTCAGCCTTGACCGACAGCCGCATTGCCGTGCCCGAGCAGGCGACGACAGGCATACCGCTTACCTATGTGCCGGCGCGCAACACCATCATGCTGTCGCTCGCGCTGGCCTGGGCCGAGGTGCTGCAGGCGCAGGACATTTTCTTCGGCGTGAACGCGGTGGATTATTCCGGTTACCCAGATTGCCGTCCCGAATACGTGGCAGCGTTCGAGCGCATGGCCAACCTGGCGACCAAAGCGGCGGTGGAAGGCAAGCCGCTGACCCTGCATGCGCCGTTGCAGCATCTTTCCAAGGCCGAGATCATCCACCAGGGTACACGGCTGGGTGTGGATTTTGCGCTGACGGTTTCCTGCTATCAGGCCGATGATGAGGGGCGTGCATGTGGCGTGTGTGATTCCTGCCGCCTGCGCCGCGCCGGCTTTGCCGATGCTGGCCTGGCGGACGTGACGCGCTATCGCTAAGCGAAAAAAATTGCACGAGTGCGTTGACAGCATTCGTCCAATCCGTATAATGCGCGCTTCCTTTTGGAATGTGGGTCGGTAGCTCAGTCGGTAGAGCAGCGGACTTTTAATCCGTTGGTCGCGAGTTCGAATCTCGCCCGACCCACCACTTATCAAACGTGTTGTTGCAATCTGGACTGCGCGTACTGTTTTACCGCCGCCTTAGCTCAGTTGGTAGAGCAACCGCCTTGTAAGCGGTAGGTCATCAGTTCGAATCCGATAGGCGGCACCACTTCCCCGCTTTTTTCTCCCCCTCGATTTCTTTGTCGCATGGCGACGCTGGCTGTTGCGTGCGCAGATCATGCGTGGTGCACAATCCTGCGCCAGGCCGTGCGTGGTAACATTGCGCCTTTGCGCGCGCAGGCCTGCGCGCCCCGGGTTTGAGGAAGAACATGAAAATTCACGAGTATCAAGCAAAGGAAGTCCTGCGCCAGTTCGGCGTGCCGACGCCGCGCGGTCAAGCCTGTTTCACGCTGGAAGAGGCAGATCAGGCTGCACGTGCACTGGGTGGCTCGGTGTGGGTGGTCAAGGCGCAGATCCATGCCG